>CAMWNY010000194.1 GCA_947175775.1 uncultured Lachnospiraceae bacterium
GGCTATGATGAAAGGGCTTTCGGGTCAGATGTTTTCGCAGCTTGGCTATACGATGATCCTCGCAATGCTTTCTTCGCTGATTGTGGCAATTACGTTAATTCCGATTTTCTTTTGGAAATATAAGCCAAAAGAGAAAAAGAATATTTTGGCAAACCGCATTTTGGTAAAAGTGGGGAACGGCTATAAGTGGCTGCTTAGCAAGATTATGCTCAAGAAAAAGACGGTTATGCTTGTGTCAATAGGGCTTTTGGTGCTTGCGTTTTTCCTTGCGGGACAGCTTGACTCGGAGCTGATGTCGGCGACCGGTATTGACAGCGTGAGCATTACGATTTCGCAGCGCAGCGGAACGCGGATTGAGCTGATTGACGAGGATGTTCAGAAAATTGAGCAGATGATTATTGACGATCCGCATTTTGAGAGCTGCAGCCTAAATATCAGCGGTTCGGAGGCAAGTATCTCCGCGTATCCCGCAGATGACTGCGGTATGAGTATCAGTGAGCTTGTCGATGAATACAATCAGCTGTTAAAAGATTATACGAACATGAGTATCACCGTGGAGGCGGGCGGCAGCGGCATGTCCGGCATGAGCGTCGGCTCGACCACGCAGATTGATTTAAGCGGTGATGACATTGAAGATTTGCGCGTGGCTTCTAAGCAGGTTGAGGGCATGATGCTTTCAGTACCGGGGGTTATTAAAACGGCAAACAGTGTCGGCTCCGACGCATCGCAGGCAAAGATTAAGATTGACGCACTCAAATGTATGGACGTAGGCTTGACTCCGGTTCAGGTGGCGGGTGAAATGTACAGCGCAAGCAGCGGTAAGGAAGCCATGAAAATGAACATTGACACGGACGAGTATTCCGTAATGCTTGAGTTTCCTGAGGGTACTTATACTGCGATGAACGACCTGATGACGCTGGAGCTTACTACGGGACGAGGCACGGCGATTACCGTAGGCGATGTGGCGCAGGCAGTGTATTCCGATATGCCGGAAACCTTGATTCGAAACGACGGAAAATATCAGGTTTCCATTGTCGCATACACGACGGACGCGTCGAAATTTACGGCACAGAGCGCAATTTATGCGGCGGTCAGTGAGGCAATCGAAAACGGTGAATTCCCGGAGGGTGTGAGCCAGACGGAAGCGATGATGCAGGAGATGATGATGGAAGAGTTTGCCGCAATCGGAAAAGCAATTGCGGCGGCAGTATTTCTGATTTTCCTTGTTATGGCGATGCAGTTTGAATCGCCCCGTTTTTCGGCGATGGTTATGATGAGTATTCCGTTTAGCTTAATCGGTTCGTTTTTCCTTTTGTTTATCTCAGGCTCCACGCTCAACATGACGTCTCTTATGGGTGTGCTGATGCTTGTCGGTATTGTTGTAAACAACGGTATTTTGTATGTGGATACGACAAACCAGCTAAAGGAGACAATGTCGTTAAACGAAGCGCTTATGGAGAGCGGAAGTATTCGTTTAAGACCGATTTTAATGACAACGCTCACGACAATTCTTTCCATGATACCGATGGTGTTTGCGACAAACGAGAATGCGGAGATGATGAAGGGAATGGCGCTAATTATTATCGGCGGTCTTGTGACCTCAACGCTTTTGATTTTGCTTTTGATGCCAAGTTTTTACCTGATTATGAGTAAGCAGGGACGGCAGGAGGCGAAGGCGAGAAGAGCGGAAAAGAGAGAGCTGAGGCGCAAAAAGAAAAAATTAAATGATGAAGATTAAACAACAGCTTTGGCTATTTTGGATAAAAATGGTCAAAGCTGTTTTCCTGTGTCAGCTCTGACTATTTTTTGCAAAAATTCATATACTACCCATAAAAATGAATTTGCAAAATAAATTGAAATAGAAGAAGGAGCTTGATTACAATATGAAAAGCAGGAAAATAAAGTACGTGTTTTGCCTATATGTTTTTCTTGGCTTTGCAATCGGCATGTTCTGCTGGGCGTCTTATGCTTATTATCAGAGCAGTGTGCCAAGCACCATCAGCATCAAGGCGGGAACAAGCGAGGAGATTAATCTGCGCATTCCGGCATCCGGCGTGTTAAGCACGGATTCGGGAAAGGTGCTCGCATTTAATGAGCCGGTAACGCTTGTGGCGGGCAAGAATGTCAGTTCTTATCAGATGCGGTTAAAGCTGTTCGGCGTGCTGCCGCTCAAAGATGTGGATATTCATGTGATTGAAAATAAGGAACTGATTCCCGTGGGGCAGCCAATCGGCATCTACGTGAAAACGCAGGGCGTGCTGGTGGTTGACACGGGCAGCTTTGAGAGCGGAGGAAACAAATACGCTCCCTCGGAGTACAAGCTGCAGTCGGGCGATTACCTGACAGCGATGGACGGCGTGGCAATCAGTGACAAACGCCAGATTAAGGATTACGTGGAAAACGGGGGAGGCGCCGACATTGTGTTTCAGGTGTCAAGGCATGACGAGTTAATCAGCGTTAAAATTAAGCCGGAACACGACGAAAACGGAGTGTACAAGATTGGCGCGTGGCTGCGTGACAGCGCTCAGGGCATCGGGACCATGACGTATATTGACCAAAACAGTCAGTTTGGCGCGCTGGGGCACGGCATTAATGATATGGACACAGGCGAGCTGTTAAAGCTTGGCTCGGGGCTGCTGTACAATACGGAAATCGTGGCGGTGCGGCGCGGCGAGCGGGGCGTACCGGGGGAGCTTACGGGCGTGATTGAATACAAGCCGGATCAGGTATCAGGCGTAATTGTGGACAATACGGTTCAGGGAATTTATGGCGTTACAAACGAGGAGCTTCTTGCAAAATATAAGGGGGAGAGCCAGCCGCTTCCCGTGGCGCTCAAGCAGGAGGTTACGCTTGGCGCAGCGCAGATTGTGTGCGCAATCGGCGGGGAGAGTCGGTATTATGATGTGGAAATCACAAAGCTCAGCCCCGGTAACGAAGCAGTCAACCGTCAGATTTCCATTAAGGTCACGGACGAAAGCCTGTTGGAGCTTACAGGCGGGATTGTACAGGGCATGAGCGGCGCGCCGATTGTGCAGAACGGGAAGTTTGTGGGCGCCGTCACGCATGTGCTTGTGCAGGATGCGACGAAAGGATACGGGATTTTTATTGAGGATATGCTGGCACATTAAAAAACATTTTTGATTGAGGAGCCTCAGCCGATATGATAAAATATTTAAGAACAGATTATAGATACTTGTTTTAAAATAAAAGGGAGAGAAGACAAGCCATATTGGAGGAACTCTGAGAATAGGGAAAGGAAACTTTAGGATGTTGGCGAGACTAAGGATGAAATTGGAAACGGATAATACTGCGTTTGGGTATTATCAGTCGTCAAATATGCAGGGAATTTTGATGGAACGAGTGGAAGGCGGCTATGCGGAGTATCTGCATTTATCCATGTTAAAACCATATAGCCAGTATATAACAGGCGGCAGTCAGAAGGAATGGGTGATTCATACACTCACACAGGAAGCGTTTGAAAAAATTATCTGTCCTTTGATGGATGAAAAATTTACGGAATTTACGATTGAGAAAAAAGACATTCCTATTGTGATTGCGTCAAAGGAACTTAGAACAATCAACAAAAAGGAACTTTTGGATGAGTTTTATTCGGAACACTATGACAGATATATTAATTTAGAATTTTTGACACCAACAGCGTTCAAGAGCGGCGGCGCATATATCAATATGCCTGACATGCGTTACATTTATCAAAGCCTGATGAACAAGTACAGCGCCACGTCGCAGGATATGGAGATGTATGACGACGAAACGTTAGAACAGCTTGTGGTAAACAGCAAAATTGTCCGCTATCAGCTTAGAAGCGCTGTTTTTCCGTTGGAAGGCGTAAAAATTCCATCGTTTCGGGGAACATTCTGTATAAAGGTAACAGGAGCGCCTACAATGGCAAAGTATGCCCGTCTTTTAGCCAGATTTGGTGAATATTCCGGTGTGGGAATTAAGACGGCAATCGGGATGGGCGGAGTACAAATGAATGGAGGTAAAAATGACTGACAGAGAAGTAAAACTGGTATTGGGCGGTCTGCTGCATGATATCGGAAAGATTATATACCGGCAGGGAGATGACAGAAGAAAGCACAGCCAAAGCGGTTATGATTTTTTAAAAGAAGAGGTGCATGCGGGAGAGTGTGACGCGGACATACTGGACTGCGTGCGTTATCACCACGCGGACGCGATAAAGGGTGCAAAAATAGAGGACAATGCACTGGCGTACATTGTATATATTGCGGATAATATTGCTTCAGCCGCAGACCGGCGTCAGAATGATTCGGAGGATAGCGGATTTGAAATCGCAATGCCCTTACAGAGTGTGTTCAATATATTAAATCAAAATAATGAGGAGAAATATTATGAGCCAAAAACATTAAATCCCAAAGAGGGTGTCAATTATCCTGTGTCGGAAAAAAGGAAGTTTGACGAATCCTTTTATACAGCAATTAAAGCGAATTTGGCGGATAATCTCAGCGGGCTGATGTGGACGCAGGAGTATATTAATTCTTTGCTTGGAGTGCTTGAGGCAAATCTTTCCTACGTCCCATCGTCAACAGCCAAAAATGAGATGGCAGATATTTCACTTTACGACCATATGAAACTGACTGCAGCTATAGCAAGCTGTATATTGGAATATTTGGATGTGTGCGGCGAGACGGATTATCGGGAAAAGCTTTACATAAAAGGAAAATTATTTTACGAAGAAGAGGCATTTTTACTCTGTTCTATGGATATATCAGGGATACAGGATTTTATTTATACGATTACAAGTAAGAATGCGTTGCGCACTTTAAGGGCGCGGTCATTTTATTTGGAAATCATGATGGAGCATATCATAGACTGCCTGTTACAGGAGCTTCATTTGTCGCGTGCAAACCTTATTTATTCCGGTGGAGGACATTGTTATATTTTAATGGCGAATACCGAAAAATCAAAAGCAGTCGTGGCGCACTATATGGACAGGATCAATCAGTGGCTGCTTGATACGTTTCAAATTTCCCTGTATGTGGCATGGGGGTACGCGGGATGCAGTGCAAACTCGCTGAAAAATCAGCTGCAGGGCAGTTACGAACAGATTTTTCAGACGATTGGTGATATGATATCCGAGCGAAAAAGCCATCGGTATTGTGCGCACGACATTAAAATGCTTAATACAAAGGAGTATGCAGATTATACAAGAGAATGTAAGGTCTGTAAAAAGATTACAAAGGTGAACGAAGGAGGGATTTGTCCCATATGCAGTGCGTTCGAAGGGTTTTCGAAGAATATATTGTACGATTCCTTTTTTACGGTTTCTTTAAAGGAAAGTGAAAATGCGCTGCCATTGCCAGAAGGATGCTACCTTACATCGGACAGTGAAGATACGCTGAAAAGGAAGATGGAACAGGATGCATATTTTGTGCGGGCATACAGTAAAAACGCAATGTATACAGGCAAACATATTGCAACAAAGCTGTGGGTGGGGGATTATACGGCAAAAGGAACCTTTGAGGAGTACGCGCGTGCGGCACAGGGAATCGGGCGTATCGGAATTTTGCGCGCAGATGTTGATAATCTCGGGCAGGCGTTTGTATCAGGTTTTGCAAATCCTGAAAATCAAAACAGGTATGTGACGTTATCAAGAACGGCAGCCTTGTCAAGAC
>CAMWNY010000195.1 GCA_947175775.1 uncultured Lachnospiraceae bacterium
TGTATTCTATAAGTCAGTGATCAGCAGGCTGTCTACAAGAATTGTCGAGTTTCTTGAAGTAATGTCTATGATAATGGAGCGGACTGATTCCGGTCACCTATATATAAACAGCTCCCTTGACTGGACACTCAGAAACTGGATTGATTTTCCGTATGCGGAAATGACGGGAGATGCCGATTACAAGGGAAACCAGTTTATCTATGAAAAGGATCCGATTACAGAGGGTGGAACGCATTACGAGGTTTATAAGCTTCTTTATGATTTGGAGGCGGACGGATTTACGGAAGGGATAGAAAATAATATCAGCTGGCAGACGACCTGCAGCGATTTGAACAATGGCCGCTGTGCCTGCATTGTCATGGGCTCATGGGCACTGCGCCAGCTAAAGGACGCGGGAAAAAATGAGGATTCTGTCGCGTTTATGCCATTTCCAAATGAGATCGACGGAAAACAGTACGTGACATTTAACACAGACTATAATTATGCTGTCCGGAGGGACAGCGGGAATCTGGCGGCAGCAAAGGCGTTTGTGGAATTTATGCTCGACGAGTCAGGGTATGCGCTGGACCAGGAGTTCATCTCGGTGGTCAGGACAGACCCCTATCCTGAGATGTACGGCAATATGGAGGATGTCGTTCCGATAAGAAACGGCGTATATGAGGGTGGCAATTATGCGCTTTATCTAAACCTGATTCAGTCTGTTGACCCAACGGATGCGAATGAAATCAGGAAGATTGTGAAAGCGGCAGCCAATCCGTATGAGTCCTTCGATACCGTTATGCAGGACTGGAACAGGCGCTGGGAGAACGGCAGACCCGAGGGCATGACGACCAGGGACAGGAGCACGACACGCTCCGCATCGGCGGCAGAGGAGAGCACACAGCAGAACAGCAGCAGCCATATAGTGGGCATAGACAATGAGGCATACAGGATTATGTTTTCTCCTACAGAAAAGGAATACATAGAAAGCAAGGGTAAACTGCGGATAGGATATCTCACAAACCAGGCGCCGTTCCAGTATCAGGCAGGCACAATGGATGAACTGCTGAATCCGGGATTTGAAGGGCTCAGTGCGATGATGTGTGAAGTGGTGACAGACAGTACTGGGCTGGAAGCGGAATATGTTCCTTATGGGAATGAGGCGGAACTGATTCAGGCGCTCGAGACAGGAACGCTGGATATGGCTGCAGGTGTAAAAGCGAATACGGAATATGAAGGCAGGGTTCTCTGTTCCAAGGAATATATTGAGTTTGTCAATGTCCTTTTAAAAAATGAGGATGTGGATGTCAGCCGGCTTGAGGGCGGAACACAGGCGCTGATAGCGGGCGACAGCCAGGACATCAATGCGGTGGCAGAATTTGAGCCGGTTTCAGTTTCCTCGATTGCCGCGGCAGTGCGCAGCGTCAATGCGCACAAGGCAGATTTTGCCATCACGAACTATTATAGTGCGGAGTACTATATCCGGAATGAGGAGTGTGAGCACATCAATGTCGTTCCGCTGACAGGCATTTATAACAGAACCGGTTACGAGGCACGTCTTCAGGAGCTTTCTGACAGATACGGAAAGGATGCTTCCATGACGTTTGCGGTGATGGATCTGGACAACTTTAAGTCTGTCACCGATTCCCTGGGACATGCGGGCGGGGACGAGGCGCTCAAGCTCCTTGCGGGCAGGCTGGACAGGATTTCCGGGGAAAGTGCGGTTGCGGCGCGCTACGGCGGCGATGAATTTATGGTATGCATGTTTGGCGTCGGAGAGGAGGATGCAAGGAAGATTTTCAGGGAGCTTGTCAGTGCCATGGACACGGACATCCAGGTGCAGGGTGTCGTGCACCACCTTTCCATCAGCCTTGGAGCCGTGCATGCGCCGCACACGCTTCCGCCCGCCGTGCTTTTCATGGAAGCGGACAAGGTGCTTTACAACGTGAAGGCAAAGGGGAAAAATGGTTTTGACTTGATTTGCCATGAAGAAGCTGAATGTTGATTTATCATGGATAAAAAATACAGTAAAACGCACAGTTTCGTCCAATATATTCAAAAAAATAGAAAGAAATTTTCAAATAAGGCTTTACAAATCATTAAAAATTGCATATAATGTGAAAAGCAAATACAATAATGGATTATAGGGCAACCAAAGACGGTTCACAGCTGTTTTTTGGTTGCTTTTTTATGCGCAGCCCCATGCAGAGGAAGTTTGCCGCTAAAGCGGCGCATGGGGCGCATGAGTAGTGGATTTCTACAGTAAACAAAAAGGAGAGAATGAGATGTTTGATGTAAAAAGGAATGTTCCCGAAGCGCCGCTTCACAGGGCGGAATTTGAGCACGACAACTGCGGTATTGGCGCCGTTGTCAATATCAAGGGCGTTAAGACGCGCGAGACTGTGGAAAACGCTTTGAAAATCGTGGAAAACTTAGAGCACAGGGCAGGGAAGGACGCGGAAGGAAAGACAGGCGACGGTGTCGGCATTCTGGTTCAGATATGCCATGACTTTTTTGCGAAAGTTACAAAGCCGCTTGGTATCTCGCTTGGCGGCGAGCGGGAGTATGGCGTCGGCATGTTCTTCTTTCCGCAGGATGAGCTGAAGAGAAATCAGGCGAAGAAAATGTTCGAGATTATTGTCGAGAAGGAAGGGCTTGTGTTCCTCGGATGGCGTGAAGTCCCCTGTGTGCCGTCTGTCCTCGGACACAAGGCGGTGGAGTGCATGCCGTGCATCATGCAGGCTTTCGTGAAGAAACCATCCAACGTGGAAAAAGGGCTTGCCTTTGACAGAAAGCTTTATATTGTCAGGCGTGTATTTGAGCAGAGCTCGGACAATACATATGTAGTGTCCCTTAGCAGCAGGACGATTGTCTACAAGGGAATGTTCCTTGTGACGCAGCTTCGGACATTTTTCAGGGATCTGCAGAGCAGCGATTATGTGTCCGCAATCGCCATTGTGCACTCCCGCTTCTCCACGAATACCAATCCGAGCTGGGAGAGGGCGCACCCGAACCGCTTTATCGTGCATAACGGCGAGATTAATACAATACGCGGCAACGTGGACAAAATGCTTGCCCGCGAGGAAAACATGGAATCCGCATTTTTAAGCCATGAATTCCACAAGGTGCTTCCGGTCGTGAATGCGCAGGGTTCAGACTCCGCCATGCTCGACAACACGCTGGAATTCCTTGTCATGAGCGGCATGGAGCTTCCGCTTGCCGTCATGATAACCATTCCGGAGCCATGGGCAAACAACAAGACAATGTCACAGTCCAAGAAGGACTTTTACCAGTATTATGCGACAATGATGGAGCCGTGGGACGGTCCCGCCTCCATTTTGTTCTCGGACGGGGATATCATGGGGGCAGTGCTTGACCGCAATGGACTGCGGCCGTCGCGCTACTACATCACGTCCGATGACCAGCTGATACTGTCGTCGGAGGTCGGCGTGCTTCCGATTGACGCGGCAAAAATCGTAAAGAAAGACAGGCTGCGCCCGGGCAAGATGCTTCTGGTAGACACCGTAAAGGGCGAGGTGATTGATGACGATACACTCAAGGAAAAGTATGCAAAGAGCCATCCATATGGGGAATGGCTGGATTCCAACCTTGTGACGCTTAAGGAATTAAAGATACCGAATGTGCGCGTGCCGGAATTTTCCAATGAGGAGCGGCAGCGCATCCAGAAGGCGTTTGGCTATACATACGAGGAGCTCAAGACAAGCATTCTCCCGATGGCGAAAACGGTGCGGAGAGCATCGGCGCAATGGGTGTGGACACACCGATTCCGGTGCTTTCAAAGACCCATCACCAGCTGTCCCACTATTTCAAACAGCAGTTTGCACAGGTGACCAACCCGCCCATTGATGCAATCCGCGAGGAGGTTGTCACATCGACGACGGTATATATCGGAAAAGACGGAAACCTGTTGCAGGACACGGAAAAGAACTGTAATGTATTAAAGGTAAACAATCCGATTCTGACAACCACAGACCTTTTAAAGATTAAAAATATGAAGCGTGAGGGCTTCAAGGTGGAAGTCATTCCGATTATTTATTACAAGAATACGAGTCTTGAGCGCGCAATAGACCGCTTATATGTCGAGGCGGACCGCGCGTACCGCGAGGGTGTGAACATTATGATCCTCTCAGACCGCGGCGTGGATGAAAACCATGTGGCAATTCCGTCCCTGCTGGCTGTTTCGGCAATGCAGAAGCATCTGATACGCACCAAAAAGAGAACGAGTGTCGCGCTGATCATCGAGTCAGCCGAGCCGCGGGAGGTACATGATTTTGCGACATTGATCGGCTACGGCGCATGTGCGGTAAACCCTTATCTGGCACAGGAGTCCATCAAGGAGCTGATTGACAATGGCATGCTTGACAAGGACTACCATGCGGCAGTGGACGACTACAATGATGCGATTCTCCACGGCATCGTAAAGATTGCGTCAAAGATGGGCATTTCAACCATCCAGTCTTATCAGGGCTCCCAGATTTTCGAGGCAATCGGCATTGATGCGGATGTGGTAAACAAATATTTTACGAACACGGTCTGCCGGGTCGGTGGCATCACACTACAGGATATTGCCGACGGGTTTGACAATCTCCACTCGCGCGCGTTTGACCCGCTCGGGCTTGCCACGGACCTTACACTTGACAGTCCCGGACAGCACAAGGCAAGGAGCGGCGCGGAGGAGCACTTGTATAATCCGGCTACCATCCATTTGCTCCAGGAATCTACCCAGAGGGGAGACTATGCAATGTTTAAGCAGTATACAGAAATGATTGACGACGAGAACAGTGTCCGCAATATCAGGGGGCTGATGGAATTCAATTATCCGAAAAAAGGCGTTTCCATCGACGAGGTGGAGAGCGTGGACAGCATTGTCACGCGGTTTAAGACAGGTGCCATGTCATACGGCTCCATCTCAAAGGAGGCGCATGAGACGCTTGCGATTGCCATGAACATGCTCCACGGAAAGTCAAATTCCGGCGAGGGCGGCGAGGATTTGGACCGCATGGGGCCAAGCGCTGACGGGCTGAACCGGTGCTCTGCAATCAAGCAGGTGGCAAGCGGCAGATTCGGTGTTACCAGCAAATACCTGGTCAGCGCACAGGAAATCCAGATAAAGATGGCACAGGGGGCAAAACCCGGCGAGGGCGGACACCTGCCAGCGGGAAAGGTTTATCCATGGGTGGCAAAGACAAGGCACTCGACACCGGGCGTCGGTCTGATTTCACCACCACCCCATCATGACATTTACTCGATAGAGGATCTCGCACAGCTGATTTATGACCTGAAAAATTCCAACAAGGACGCAAGAATCAGTGTCAAGCTCGTGTCAGAGGCAGGTGTCGGCACGGTCGCCGCAGGCGTTGCAAAGGCTGGTGCACAGGTCGTGCTGATTTCCGGATATGACGGAGGAACGGGCGCGGCGCCGAAAAGCTCCATCCACAATGCAGGGCTTCCGTGGGAGCTCGGACTTGCCGAGACACACCAGACACTGATTCAGAACGGACTTAGGAATAAGGTGCGCATTGAGACGGACGGCAAGCTGATGACCGGGCGTGATGTTGCCATCGCGGCAATCCTTGGCGCGGAGGAATTCGGTTTTGCGACTGCCCCGCTTGTGACCATGGGA
>CAMWNY010000196.1 GCA_947175775.1 uncultured Lachnospiraceae bacterium
GGTGGGCAGGCTTTAATACCGATTCCTGTTGTGGGAGGGGCAGTTGGTGCATTGGTTGGTTCATTGCTCACAAGCGCTTGCTATAATAATTTAATTAATACACTTAAAACCAAAGAATTAGAACATCAGGAAAGGATGCGAATCATTGAAGAGTGTCATATTGCAGCAGAACAAACAAAGGCTTTTAGAGAAGAGCTTGAAACTTATTTAGCATCCTATTTCAAAGAATATAGGGACTGTTTTGATATGGCATTGTCATCTATGCGATTTGCTTATAAAACGGGTGATGCGGATGGTATGATAGCCAGTGCAAATGACATTACGCGGAAATTAGGCGGACAGATTCATTATGAAACGGTTGAGCAGTTTAAAAATTTCTTAGATGATGATGCAATTGATATTTTGTAAATGGAGGGGAAAGATATGCCGATACCTTTTTTACTGGCAGGTTTGGGAATGGCAGCCGGCGTGCTTGGAGTAGGCGGACATTTAAGCGCAAAAGAAACAAATGAAAAAGCACAGAGAATATCACAGGATGCGCAGGAATTATATAATAATGCCAAATATTCATTGGAAGAAGCACAGAATAAAACGGAAGAATCCTTATTAAAACTTGGCTATGCAAAGAAAAAAACATTGGATAATTCTATGAATCAGTTTTTAAATGCGTATGATAAGATTAAACATATTGTATTTACGGAATCACTAGGACTAAATGAAGTTTCAAACTTTACAATCGATCAACAAGGTGCCATACAACTGAGAAAATTAACGAATATTTATTCGTCTTCTATTAAAAGCGGTGCGACGGGAGCCGCAGCCGGAGCAGTAGTCGCATTGGCAGCGAGCGGTTCTTTGCCGCTGATTGGCAGTGAATTGGCGGTGGCAGGTTCTTTTTTTGGCAGCGGGGGAAGTAGGGATGGCAGCCGGAATTGCAGGATTAGCATTATCCGTAGGTGCAGCTATGACACCGTTGGCGGCTGTTGCGGCTCCGGTAATATTATTTACCGGTATATCCGCAAGCATGAAAGCAGATGAAAATTTAGAAAAAGCAAATGCAATGTATGCCGAAGCGGAGAAGGCTGTTGAGGAAATGAGCCTTTCTGAAATTTTATGTGAAGCTATTTCGGAAAAATCAGAGATGTTTTATGATTTGTTAGTTGAACTTGATGGAATGTTTTCAGAATGTGTAAGCTTATTATCAGGTGTTGTTAAGAAAAAAGAAGGGTTGATTTTCAAGAAAAAGATTACATCTGAAGATTTTTCGGAAAACGATTTGAAATTAATAGGGGTAACTAGGGCATTAGCAGGTGCTGTCAAGTCTGTAATAGATACTCCGATGCTTTCAAGTGAAGGTACAATCTCGAATGAATCACAAGAAGTTTTTGACCAAACGATGGATAAGTTATCGGATTTTAGCCAGTTAGTTGGAGAGGTGAAACAGATTGACTACGATGTAAAAGCAATTGGTATAAAACAAAATACTTTTTTCCGATTCTTAGATGAATTATGGGATAAATTTATTTCATATTTTTAAACTAATCATATGATAAATGATACATAGATTAGTTTCATTAAAAAAATTAAATAGATTTTGATAGTTTGACAATTATTTAACAATAATGCCGGGAGGATAAAAGACTATACAAAAACCAACGGCAAAGGAACTAGGAGAGAAGGCAGGAATGGCAGCAATCGGAGTAGCAGCACTGTCGCAGGGAGTTGCCGAAACTACAGGAAATGGTAAAGACATTTAACTACGATTGTGTGTATAGAAGATTATGGGAAAGTCGGCATTTTCTGTGCGGGCTTTTTTCATCAATTTATGGCAGTTCATACATATTTAAGATATTATAAGCATAGTGGTATATAATTTAGGCGTAATTTTTAAAATTTATATGAGGTGAAAAAATTGAGGTGTTGTATTTGCAAAAGAGAAGTAGACCGTTGGTATGAAGATGAAAAAGGAAACATTTATTGCTCTGAAAAATGCTTTGAAGCTACATATCCCAAATGTGTTATTTGCGGAAAACCAATGAAGCAGTGGATTGAAGCCAATGGGAAAAAGTATTGCAGCGAACGGTGTTATCAGGAAACCTTTCCCAAATGCGCAATCTGTGGAAAACCAATGAGGCAGTGGATTGAATCTGAGGGAAAAAAATATTGCAGTGATACCTGCTATAGTCGGATTTTACCAAGATGCAGTATATGCGGGAAGCCAATGAAACAGTGGACGGAATCTAATGGGAAAAAGTATTGCAGTGATGCCTGCTTAAAAAAAATACTGCCAAAATGCAGGATCTGTGGAAAACCAATGGAGAAGTGGATTGAATCTGAAGGACAAAAATATTGTAGTGAATTTTGCTTGAAACAGAGTTTTCCAAAATGCAGTGTTTGCGGCAAACCAATGAAACAGTGGGTTGCGACAAAAGACGGAAGGAAATATTGCAATGAGCAGTGTTTTGAAAAGACACTTCCGAAATGCAGTATATGCGGAAAACCGGTAAATGGCGGGGTGGTTGATGAAAAAACGGGAAAGTTATATTGTAATGATCAATGCTTTGAAAAGATATTACCCAAATGTCATATATGTGGCAGGCGTATGAAGCGTTGGACAGAAACAAAGGATGGGCGGAAATTTTGTTCGGATCGATGCTTTGAAGCGATACTACCCAAGTGTGTATGTTGTGGCAGGAGTATGCGTAATTGGATTGAATATGTGAATGAGGGAAAATTTTGTGACGAACGTTGTCATCAGAATTATCAAAATCAAAGGAAGGTTCAGATTGATACCAATGAAGTTCTTTCGGCAAAGGAACTCGCTTACATTACAGGACTTACAGAACATGAGTGCGCAAGAATTATGACGGAAAATAACCTTGATGGTGACAGTGCGCTTGAAATGATAGACATTTATATGCAGTCTCTAAATGAAGGTATCCCTGCACCTGCAACAATTGTATCAGGATTGCAAAAAGCGGGAGTAAATGTAAAACTTGCACAGCGTCTTGGGAATTATAATACAATGCGGGGCGGTGTAAAAGGTTACAAAGGTTTTGTGTTTGAGGAATTACACGCGGCTGATGCTGCTGCCAAGGGAAGCAATATTGCTGTTTTAGGCAATAATGGGCTTGCGGATTTTGTTCAAACAGATTCTGTTGGAAATAAAATATTTCTACAGGCAAAAGCAGGATATAAGCGGGGGCAGGTTGACTGGAGTCGATATAAAGACATGACAATAGTCGTTGACAAAGGAAATCAAGTTCTTGCGGAAGAAGCACGAAGAGCAGGGTTAAAGGTTATAGAATCGGATATTCCGTTAAGCAGAGCCGAATTAGTAGCAAGAACACAGCAGTTTGAGTCAAAGATACTAGGAACAAAGAATGCACCTATTACGGCGAATATCGCATCAGCACATTCCGCCGGAGTTCAAAATATGAAATTTGCTGCCAAAATTGGAGTAGGATTTAATATAGGAGGCAGCATTTATGATGTTTTGGATGGAAATAAGAGTTTTGAGGAAGCGACAGCGGATGTAATTGTTGAAACGGCAAAAATGGCAGGAGCGGCGTATGTTGGCAGTGGAGTGATTACCTTAGCCGGTTCTGCGGCGGCAACACTTGCAGAAACGTCTATAGGGAGTGCAGTAACTACAGCTGTTGCTACTGCAGGCGCAGCAATTGCGGACACAGCAGTAGGTAGTGCCATAGCAGGAGGAATTGAGGCAGTGGTTGGAGCAATTGCTGCGATAGAAGCAGCTCCATTTGCGTGTGTGGCAGGTGGTGCAGCAGTATTGGGCTTTTTGTGGAAAGCAATTACGGATTGATGATATGTGATATTGTCTTGAAAATTTTGTTGAAGTTCCCATAGCAATTTCGTATAATATCATTGAATAAAGCAAGTGGTTTCATTTAAGTGTCTCACTGCTTTAAGTGTGAACCGTTTATTTAAGTGCTTCGCAGCTTAAAATGCGGATCGATAATTAACAGGGAGATAAATCGCTTATCTCCCTGTTTGACTATACGTCTTTTCCATAATCTGCTATGATTAAGATGTAATAATTGACATAAATTGAAAGAAAGAGCAAGGTGATTATATGACAGGCAAAGAAATAGTCTGCCTTATTCAGAAATTGGAATCCGAAGGGATGACAGCAAAAAAATCATTAAAATTATAAAATCGCGCTATGCGGAAACACTTGAACCGAAAGCAGAAGCGAAATAAATTATGTCAATTGAAAAGAAATGAATTACGAACCAAAAAGATATAAGGTCTTAATAATTAGGAAAGGAAGTGTTGCTTATGCTGCCGGCAGTACAGTCACAAATGGAAATAACCACTTGGGAGCAATACGAGGCTCTTTCGAAGGACAGAAGAGTAGAAATCTTTGAGGGCGCTGTCTATGATATGGCAAGTCCGTCCCAAGAGCATCAAACAATTTTGACGGAGCTGCTTGTTTTACTGCGTAATTACGTCAAAAGCAAAGGTGGCAGCTGCGCCATATTTCCCGCTCCATTTGACGTGAAATTAAATGATACCCCACTCATAGTTGTTCAGCCTGATCTTATGATTGTATGTGATAAAGACAAATTGGATGGCAAACGCTGCAATGGAGCCCCTGATTTTATCATTGAAATTGTTTCCCCAAACAATTCGTCTGATGATTATATCCGTAAGCTGCATTATTACAAGGATTACGGGGTGCGTGAGTATTGGATTGTGGATCCGCAGCGCCAAAGGGTGATTGTTTATTATTTTGGTCAGACGGACTTGGAAATGGAGGTTTATACTTTTCAGGATACCGTCAAGGTTAATATTTATGATGACTTGTATATTGATTTTTCAAAACTGGACTTTGGTATTTGATTTATTTTATGTTTGATGCATAGGTTTTTCATTGCAAATCACATATACTATAAGTGCAAAGAAACGCGAAAGGGCTGATACTATGGCAAATACAACAAATTTTAGCGTCCGTATGGACAGTGATATAAAAAACAGTGCGAGGCACTTTACAATGAATTGGGTATGAAGCTGACTACTGCGATTAATGTGTTTCTGCGCCAGTCCCTGCGCGCAGGTGGATTTTCTTTTGATGTCAGGCTGGATAAGCCTAATAAGGAAACGATTGCCGCGATGTTGGAGGCGGAACGTATTGCGCATGATTCCAACGTGAAGCACTATTCTGATGTGGAAGAAGCGTTTCGAGAGTTGAAATGATGAACTTTTACTTTGGCTCGTGCGGGGATGCATAGCGCTCTTTTTGGTAAATAATCGAAACAAACTGTAAATCGAAAGGTGTAAGGTCTTATTTGATAAGTAGGACTTTACATCTTTTTGTTTGCAAAGAAGTATATGGAAAGGCAGGCGGCATGACATGGTTAAAAATATATATTTAATTTTTCCGATAGACAGAGAGTTGTCCATACGCTTTGTGACATGGATCATGACGGTGCGGCGGAACTCATTGTATCATGGGGAACCTGTGATGTGGATTGGACGAATATGTATGCGGTTACAGGGAACGGTCAGCTTGTTGAGGTTGGCGGATTTTACGGTACGGTTTCCTTGTATGCCGGCGAGAAGGGGGATGGTATTTATTCGGTGTACGCA
>CAMWNY010000197.1 GCA_947175775.1 uncultured Lachnospiraceae bacterium
GAGGAGTGTACGATGTATGTTACCCTTGAGCCTTGCCAAATGTGTGCAGGGGCAATTGTGCAGGCGCGCATTCCGCGTGTGGTCATGGCGTGTATGAATCCCAAAGCAGGATGCGCGGGTTCCATTTTAAATATCCTTGATATGCCGCAGTTTAACCATCAGGTAGAAGCTGTGCGCGGCGTCATGGAGGAGGAGTGCTCCGCGCTTCTTAAAACCTTTTTTAAAGAACTGCGCATTCGCAATAAGCTCGAAAAAATGTAATTTACCTCTTTATTATGTAACTAGGATATGTTAAACTATAGCTATTATTGAGCATGATAAATATAAAAGAAGGAGACTGGTACATGGATGAAATTGCGGTGCTGATACCGTGTTATAATGAAAGTAAGACAATAGAAAAAGTGGTAAAGGATTTTCGGACTGCTTTGCCAAATGCTACGATATACGTATACGATAACAATTCCAAGGATGGGACGGATGAGATTGCCAAAAAGGCGGGCGCTGTGGTGCGTTATGAATATCAGCAGGGAAAAGGAAACGTCATCCGGCGGATGTTTCGTGAGATTGACGCGAAGTGTTATATTATGACAGATGGCGATGACACCTATCCGGCTGATGAAGCGCCTAAGCTTTGCGAAGCGGTTTTGGAACGGAATGCGGATATGGTCGTGGGGGACAGGCTGTCGTCCTCTTATTTTGAAGAAAATAAACGTCCGTTTCATAATTTTGGAAATTCTTTAGTGCGCGGCGCAATCAACAGCATGTTTAAGAGCGATATTCGTGATATTATGACAGGTTACCGTGCATTCAGCTATCAGTTTGTGAAATCATTTCCGGTACTCTCAAAAGGGTTTGAGATTGAGACAGAGATGAGCATTCATGCCATTGATAAAAATATGCGCGTGGAAAATGTGATTATCCAATACCGTGACAGACCAGAGGGCAGCGTATCAAAACTGAACACGTATTCGGATGGTATTAAAGTATTGATGACAATCGTTAAACTTTATAAAAATTACAAACCGATGAAGTTTTTTACTTGGATTTCCGTAATTCTTGCAGTCATCTCGACAGCGTTTCTTGCGCCTGTTTTGGGGGAATATTTTTCAACGGGTTTTGTAGACCGCTTTCCGACTTTGATTGTCTGCTGTTTTGTGTATCTTGCAGCGATGCAGGCATTTTTTGCAGGGCTTACGCTTTCAACGATTAACCAAAAAAACAAACAGGATTACGAAATGAACCTTATTTATCTTGATACGGAGTATAAAAACAAACAAAAATGATGACAGAGATACCAATGAACTATGTGGTTTTCGACATAGAAACGACAGGATTAAATCCAAAATATGAAAAAATAATAGAACTTGGAGCTGCAAGTGTGCGAAACGGTGAGGTTGTTGATACATTTTCGACGTTTGTCAATCCTGGTAAAGGTCTTCCGGAGCGGATAACGCAGCTTACGGGAATTCATGACACGGATGTCATAAATGCGCCTTACATTGAGGCAGTGCTGGACGAGTTTATCAGCTTTGCAGGCGATGATATTCTGTTAGGGCATAATCTCATTTTTGATTACTCATTTGTTAAAAAAGCGGCAGTAAACCAAAAGAAGAAATTTGACCGTAAGGGTATTGATACGCTTAGAATTGCAAGGCGGTTTCTTTGCGATTTGGAAAGCCGCAGTTTAAGCGCATTGTGTGAGCACTATCAAATTCATTTGGATGCGCACAGGGCGCTGAATGACGCGCTCGCTACGCATATGCTGTATCAAAGACTTGTGCGTGAATTTTCGGATAAGGAGGCAGATGTGTTTTGTCCGAAGGATTTGGTGTATCAGGTAAAAAAAGAAGGCCCGATTACACCAAAGCAGTATGAATTGCTGCAAAAGCTTGCAAAACAGTACCGTCTTGAAGTGTGCGCGGGCGAAAATGACAGCATCGTGCTGCAGCCTGTCATAAATGTGACGACGGAGTGTATTGATTTAAAGAAGATGACAAAAAATGAGGCAAGCAGACTTATTGATAAGCTTCTGTCAGCCTTTGGACGATCGTATCCTTCATCAGGGAATTAATATTTTGTGCATGTTTAATTAGACCGGCAATTTTTTCCGGCGTTCCGGTTTGCTGGTATATATCTGCCAAAAGATAGTAGGACTTGCTTACGTCGGTGCCTGTGGAAACGGCAAATTCCAAAGTAGCGGCGGCAAGTTCGTATTCATTGTTTTCATAAAGCTGTTCCGCAAGTTTTTGCAGCAGCGTTACAAGATTTGTGTAATGTAAATCAAATTCGCTTAATATAGTAATATTAGCAGTACCATATTCAAGCTTTAAATCTGTGTTTGTATAACCAGTGAGATTTACGATTTGATATTCGGACAAGTCATTTAAGTCTTTGATACTGTTATTTAAAGCGTCCGTAGTGGAAGAAGGCTTCATATTCAGAAGTTCTTCGGGAATGTAAATGTAGTTCAGACTGTCAAGGGACTTGCGTCTTACAAAATTGGCGCGCTCTTCCCGCTCCCAAAATTCACGTTCCCGGGCATCTTCAATACGTGTGGTCCGTTTGCGTGCGAAAAAAAATACAATTGAAAAAATCAAAAAGCTTGTAATGATTATAAAATTCATATATAATATCCTTTCAGAAAAGGGGTGAACAGCGCATGATGAACATGAATAATAAAAAAACTCAACGTACAATCGCGGCTGTCATTGCGGTTATTTTAGTGCTTTGTATGGTAATACCTTTGGTCGCAAGCGTTGTAGGGTATTAGAATACCATTTGATTATAATACATAAATTATGTAAATTACAAGTCATTAGGGCAATTTATATTTCGACAATTTACAAGGCAATTTACAAGACGGTTAAGAAAAGAAGAATTAAAAGATGTTGCATATTAAAATTGCAGTGATTAAGCTGCGGACATGGGAAAGGCATGGTTATTGATATGAAAAAGTGTTTCAAATATCTGTGGACGCTTGCGCTGATGATAGTGCTTATGGGTAGTTTGGGAGAGACTGCGGCAGAGGCAAAAGAGGAGAACGATACCATACTTAACGGTGTTTACATAGGAGAAGTAGAGCTTTCCGGAATGACAGCTGATGAAGCGCAGCAGGCT
Organism: uncultured Lachnospiraceae bacterium; assembly: GCA_947175775.1. Taxonomy (GTDB): domain Bacteria; phylum Bacillota; class Clostridia; order Lachnospirales; family Lachnospiraceae; genus COE1. Next base: position 3,118 of record CAMWNY010000197.1, read on the forward strand.
GTCAGCCAGTATGTGGAGAATTTAAAAACCAAGAATGTGACGTTTGGCGCGCCGGGGGATTGTTATGTGGCGGTAACTGCCGGTGAATTGGGATTAAAATGGGAAAATACGGATGTTTTGTCAGAGGCAATGTCGGTTGGCAAAAAAGGAAATTTTATTAAACGCTATATGGCAATACAGGATTTAAAAAAGGGGAATAAGGTTTACGATTTGGAATTATCCCTTGATGAGAATATTTTGCGGTCAGTGCTTGAGGAGCAGTGCACGCAGTACGATATTTTGGCGAAAAACGCGACGATGACACGTGTGGACGGCGCTTTTGAAATTGAGGAAGGTCAGGCAGGCGAGACGGTTAATATTGAAGAATCGCTGCTAAAGGTATCAGAATATATTACAGACGAATGGGATTATCAGGATGCGGCAATTGACTTGGTTGTTGACGTAACCGAACCAAAAGGAACCGCTGAGGAGCTTTCCAAGCTCACCGATGTATTGGGAACCTTTACGACAAGCTACTCGACAAGCAGCGCGGCACGGTGTAAAAATATTGAAAACGGCTGTAATCTGATTAATTCCACAATTTTATATCCGGGCGACGAGTTTTCAACATATGAGACGATAAAGCCGTTTACAGAGGCAAACGGTTATTTTCCGGCAGGCTCTTATCTGAACGGTAAAGTCGTGGAGAGTTTGGGCGGCGGTATTTGTCAGGTTTCGACAACGCTCTACAATACGGTTCTTTTGTCGGAGCTTGAGGTGACGGAACGGCATAACCATTCCATGATTGTGGCGTATGTAAAGCCTTCTATGGATGCGGCAATCGCAGAATCGGCAGGCAAGGATTTTAAGTTTGTAAACAATTACAGTAATCCGATTTATATTGAAGGGTATACGGAAAATAAACAGATTACATTTACGATATACGGCGTGGAGGAGCGTTCATCCGACCGTGAGGTGCGGTATGAGAGCGAAACACTGTCGGTAACGCGTCCCGACCATGAGGTGATTACCGCTGCGCCCGGTCAGGGAATCGGGTATATTCATGTGGAATCCGCACATATCGGATACACGGCACAGTTATGGAAGGTTGTTGTGGAAAACGGTGTGGAGGTCAGCCGTGATGTCATTAATAAGAGCGCATATAAGGTTTCGCCGAGAACGGCAACCGTGGGAATCAACACCGACAATCCGGCGCATGCGGCAAGGATGCAGGCGGCGATTGACTCGGGAAGCATTGATGCGTGCAAGGCAGAGGCGGCGGCTATTCAGGCGGAAGTTGCGGCGGCAGCGCAGCAGCAGGCGGATTTGGAGGCATATTATCAGGCGCTTCAACAGCAGCAGCTTGAAGCACAGCAGCAGGCGCAGCAACAACAGCAGGCACAGCAGCCATAAATGCATTATATTAAGGGGATTTTAAATGAATTACGGAAAACTGAGCGAGGACGTTTATGAGCGTTCGGTCGTGAAAGTGATAAAGACAAATTCAATCAATAACCGAAAATTTTACGATGGCGCAGGAATAGGGGATTTCTGCGCTGTTTTTCCTTGTGAAAACACGTCTGTACAGGTTTTTGTGCAGGCGTCGGCGGGCGGAAAAAATGCCGTGGCAAGAGCGTATGAGGCGGCGCTCAATTGCGCCGCGGCAAAAGGTGCGTTTGGTGATACAAACGGCAGCGCGTATGCGGGCGTTACGCTTTTTGTTCCGGAACGGCTCCGTGAGATTAAGGTGCGCGAGATGCTTGCGGAGACGGCGCAGCGTGCCGATGAATTGCGGATACCGGTCAGGAACGTGACGGTGCAGGTTTTGCCGTGGATTGGTGTTGAAACGGCAAACTGCGTTATTCATATGGCGCATTCCGGCAAGACACGCATGAAGGGCGCTGCGGCGGGAGACGACATTGTGATGACGAAGTGGATTGGGCTGGAGGGTACTGCGACGCTTGCAAGAAGCAGTCCTGACAGGCTGAAAGCGCGCTATCCGGCGGATATTGTGGAGGAAGCTGCGGGCTTTTTAAAATATATTTCCGTGATACCGGAGGCAGCCTGCGCCGTTGAGTCCGGCGCAAGCTATATGCAGGCGGCAAGAGAGGGAGGCATCTACGGAGGTCTTTGGGAGCTGGCTGCAAATAACAGTGTCGGACTGGTCGCAGACTTAGGTCGCATACCTGTAAGGCAGGAAACCATTGAGGTATGCGAGTATTTTGATTTGAATCCCTATACGCTTATGGCAGGAGGAAGCCTGCTTGTTACGTGTAAAAACGGCGGTGCGTTGGTTTGGGAGCTTGCGCGGCGCGGTATCCTTGCGGCGGTGATTGGGAAAATCACGGAGGGAAAAGACCGGATTATCCGTCATGAGGACGAAAGCAGGTTTTTAGAGCCGGTGCGGGGGGACGAATTATATCGATATTATGATACCAGGGTCAAAAGGTCAAGAAATCCGATGCAAGCTTGCTTGCAAGAGGATTTTTGAACTTGGGACCCGCAAAA
>CAMWNY010000198.1 GCA_947175775.1 uncultured Lachnospiraceae bacterium
CGTCATAAACGAGAACGGATTCCAAAGTAAAAATTCCAAAAACCGCTTATAGCAGCGCGGAATCAGTATCGGCATCTGCGCAGGCGCAATCTGTCCCATATTCCCCACGCCGCCGTATGTTTCATTGTCAAGGTTTGGATAAATCACATGCGACAGCCACATATACAGCGCCACACTCACCCCAAGCACAATCACACAGAGAATGCCTTCCCGGAAAACCTTCCGGAACGTCTTGTCGTTATTGATTAAATCATGAATCATGCCCATAAGCATCAGCGTAATCGCAAAGCTGATATAACTTTGATACGTGCCAAGCACGCAAATCAGCAGCGCCCCGCACGCAATACTGCCGTACCGGTACCGGCGCAGCAGATACACCGCAAGGCAGACCATGAAAATCCCCATGCCAGACGTATGTGCCATAAACATAAACGTCATCGTGCTTGCCATGCTCGGAAAGGTCATCAGCGCTACCGGAACGAGAACCGCCCCCGTTGTGCTCCTTATTCCCACAATCTCAAGAATAAGGCACGCCGAAACCGCAACCAGCAGTATAAACAGCACGCCGTGCACCGCCGGAATGCTGTGCACGCTCCCAAGCGGATGAATATATTTCAAAAACCAACGCCCGAGATAGTCGCCGCTTCCGTAAGCGCTCATATTGTTCGCATCATCCCAATTTACAAGCTTGTGCGTCAGCATATAAAAATGCGTCACCCAGCCTGCAAGCAGTCCTGTGAACAGGCAGATTTTCGTATGCTTCGGAATTTTTTTATACAAAACCGCCAAAATATCAAACTTCATCAAACAGCACCTCTCTGTATTTGTCTCCCGTCTTATCCCAGTTGAAACGCTCCGCGTTGCGCAATCCCTTTTCCACAAGCGTCTTTGCGTATGCACTGTCCGTTGTGACCCTGATGAGCGCCTGTGCCACCTCCTGCACATCATGGGGATTCACCAAAAGCGCCGCGTCCCCGACTACCTCCGGAAGCGAACTCATATTCGAGCACACCACCGGCGTTTCCAGCTGCATCGCCTCAATCGGCGGAAACCCAAACCCCTCCGCGACCGAAAGGAATAAAAACGCCTTTGCATTGTGCATCAGCCTGTGAAGCTCCTCGTCGCGTTCCACATATCCAATCCATGTAACCCCTTCGAGCTCCTTGTCAATGCCTTCAAGCTGCACGCCGTTTGTACCGATTACGACAAGCGGCAGCGGATGTTTTGCAATGTCACGGTAATGCATATACGCCCTTGCAATTCCCTCAGCGTTTTTGTGCGGAAGCTTTGAAGTGACCGCTATCATGTAATCCTTCTCGTCCGCAGCATAAACCTCCTTTTTAATTGGAGTATAACCATTATGAATCACCGTAATCCGTTTATCGTTTGTATGCGCATATTTCATAATATCACGCTTCGACGCCTCCGATATGGTAATCACCTTGTCCGCATGTTTTGCAGATGCTTTTAGCCGCCACATAATATAAAAGTTCTCCAAACGGTTAAAATAGCCTTTAAAATGCTCATGGTAATAAAACGGTATCATGTCGTGGATAATCACGTATTCCTTCGTCAAATGAAGCATCGACGCATATCCGCGCACAAAAAGCACCTTGTCCGCTCCCAGCTTTTTGGCAAGCAGGGACACGTCAAAAAGCTCCCATTTGATACAGGTAAGCTTACTGAGCGGATTTTTTTTGATTTCGATAAACGTTACACCCGCAACGTCAAAATCCTTTCGATTGCAGGAATTTCCCAACACAATAATCTCGTTTTGACTGGACTTCGCTGCATTTTGCTTTCCCGCTAGCTCCCATACGAGATGACGCGCAAGATTGTATATGCCGATGCTCTTTCCGGCTCCCTTTACCTGCTTAAAGCAGTCGATTACAAGTTTCATCTGCCCCTCCATTTGACCCTTTTAGTCAATCTCATTCACCGTTGCGACAATGTATTCATCCGCCTCATAAAAATGCAGTCCGTACTCTGCAATGTTTTGCGTCTCGCCGCGGCGGAAAATGAAGATACAGTCCGCATCCTTTTGCGCAAGGCTTTTTTCCGTATTCTCATTGACATTGATGCCACGCGCAAAATAATAATTATTCATTGTCAGCCCATTGTCGTAGGCAAACTTTGCTATATGCATTATACCATTATTGTCAATATTATGCGATACCCAAACGATATGCGAAAACGCGCCGCTTTCTGAAAGCCGCGTCCAAACATCACTTTTAAGCGGTGATTCATATGTCACCGCACCCGCAAAGGTCCTGTGCTGCGCTATAAGCTTTCCGCTGATGTCAAACATCTGTAAGCCTACACACACCACAAGCACTGCCGCCGCTATGCGCTTTTTAGAAAACAGCCTGTCGCAGCAGACAACCGCACCAGTCATGATCAGATAGCATACCGGCCACACAATCCTGCCCGACGAGCGGAACATTCCCCAATAGTGCGTCAGCGTACTGCTGTCCGTCAGTATAAACAAAAGCTTATCGCCAAACGTCACCTCCGGAGACGCCGCAAACAGAATCAGCCCGACAGACATCAGAATCACTACCGTTCCATACAAAATAAAATCCGCTTTATCCTCCCTGCGTGCAAACCGCACACGTTTTACAGCCAAAAGCACGACATAGACAAGCGCCGCCGCAAGCAGCAGATACACGCCAAGCCCTAAATACGCAAAGCCCTCATACTGCCCGTCGCGGTATGTCAAAAGCGCCGGAAAAAAGCGTGAGTAACCCTTCGCATTGAAAAATCCGTTTAAATTAAAGCTGAATTCTCCCAAATCATTGCTCCCCGCATCTGCCCGCGTGGAAAAACCGCCGAGCACATACGTGCAGACAAACAGTCCCAGCCCAAATGCCGCACCGGGCAGCAGATAGCTTATTTTCGTTTTCAGCCGCGCCTTCTTTAACAGGCTGCAAAGCACAAAACCACACAGAAACGCTCCGCACATCGGCAGCAGATACATATGGACTGAACCGATATACGCACCGACAAGTCCCCAGTACAGCGCCGTCCGTTTCACATCCGTATAGATTTTTCGATGGCGTATAAACAGATAAATCGCCGCAAGGATAATCCAGTGTCCGCCAAGCGCCGTATGGCGGAACATTTTCTCAATCACGACAGGCGACAGGATAAAAAGGACGCTGCCGATAAGCGTTTGCAGCTTTCCTACCCCAAACTCTTGTAAAATCTTTGCCGCAAACAGCCCCTGAAGCATAAAGCAAGCCAAACCAAACCAGCCAAAATATTGGAATGTCTTGGGCAAAACGGGCGACAGCAGCTTAAAGAACACGGCAAAAAGCGGTATTGAATCCGTAAAGATTACCGAACTGCAGTCAGGATACGCTAACCTGTCCGTCAGACCAAGCGGAAACCGCCAGGCGCCTTCGCGGAAAAAACACCAGCCCAAATAATGCTGCGTCAAGTCCCCCCTGTTTAAAAGCCAATCGTCATAAAGTGGGTTCAGGACACGAAAACCGTAAACTGCAAGAAAGCAGAATGCGCCAATAAGCATTGCGATTATTTCTACAGTTTTAATAGAAGCCTTATCTTTCATAGCGCCACCTTTCCCTCAAGCCTCTGTTTCCACACCGTGAACGAAATCCCGGTAATACACAAGCGCAAGCAGCACCGGAACCATGCACATCGTCGGCATTGCATATCTGATACAGGTGTTCACCGGCGAAATCAGACATACTAAAATATTGACTGCCGGAGGAATCACTGCAGTCAGCAGCCGGTACCTCTTTTTTGCAATCAGGTACATCCCTGCGAGAACCACACACCACGTATAGAAACCGCAGCGGTATAAAAGTCCGATGCCCGGCAGATACTCCGCCTTGCTCACCTGCTGAAGCAAGAACCGTGCAGACTGCAGCTGCTTAATCTGCCGGTATGCATGCATACCGCTTGTCAGCATATTGCGCTCACTCTCGTAAAAGCCTGTTCCCTCCTTGTACGGCTTTGCTTCCGGATAATAATAGCCATACGAACATTCGAGAAACGTCTTGACATAAGACATCGGATGGCGCAAAAACTGCGCAAACCATACTTTAAAGTAGTCGCCTTTCACCGCGGAAAATTCTTTGTTGGTGTGATCTGCCGAATGGTACTCCGAGAGCTTTAAGCAGTTTTTCACCCAGTCCGCAAGCTGTGGATTGTATACCTCCACCATCTCATCATAATCAAAAACAGTATTTAATAACGCCCGCTCTTCATCCGTCACATCCTCAGGGTAATCCTGCCCGTATTTTGCCGTCTGCTGAAACAAAATACAGAACGTGTCCTCCTTCGTTTCAAGACGCGTCACGCCAAGCGCCGGATACAGCATATTGTTGAGCGCCATATTGGCAATCAGCATCACACACGCTCCCACAATCAATAACACCTGTTTTCTTTTCGCAAAATACGCAGCAAACGGAACGGCAAACAGCACCACGAACACACCGTTGTTTCTTGTCTGCATCATCAGCACAGCATAGACAATCATCCAAACAAGATTGCTCTTTTTGCGCCAAAACAGCGCACCGTCCACTACACAGGAAATCAACTGCAGGGTAAATAAAAGTGTCAGCGGATAGTAGAGCGTATCCTTTATAACTGTCACATCAAAGATACACCATACCGTAAATACCGCATAATAAGCAAGACTTCCCCACCGTACCCAGTAAGGCGTCTTAAGCCGTTTATAAAGCACGCACACCTGTGCCACGGCAAACGCCGAGAGCAGGGTCTGCATCACGGGAATTACAAACATTCCGATATTGGGAATGCCCCATTCCTGCGAATACCATGCAATCGCACCATACAGATAACTAATCAGCGGCGGATGATGGTCCGTAAACGGTTCCGTTCCAAAAAAACAGCAAATCTGAGCGCCGCCGTCCCACGACATGGAGCATGGGTAAAATGCCAAAAGATACGGCAGACGGCACAAAATGACCACAAGCATTACGCCTGCCGTCACATGTTTTTCAAAAAGCCACTCCGTAAACGCACCTGATTTGACAACTGCCTGTGATTTGGAATGTGTATCAATCATATGCATCAAAAACATTGTTGCAAGATAAAACAATGGCATATATCCCAAAAACAGAAATATGGCAAAGAATTCATATTTTAAATCAGGCTCCGCAGCCTGTGCTTTTCCGATAATCATAAAAACAGAGAACAAAAACGCCGTTATCAAACTACTTCGTTTTTCACGAATACCTGTATGAACAAAGATCTTTCGCTCCACAATCCATTTGTGATAGATTGTCCAAACTGCCACAAACACGATAAGCTGTGGTATTCCGTCGCCGTTAATTGCCATTGATAGGTTGCCTGTTGATACGACATCCGCAAAAAGTGCTGTTGTTGTAAATATTGCCGCTGCCAAAACCGGCAGTTCACCGATTAGCCTTTTCATAAAATCCTCCACTTTATCCTGCTTTTCCGTACGGATTGATTCGTTGCTCGCGGGAATAAAAAAATGTATAAACATAGCTGAAAAAACAGCATACGAACACAGTATTTCCAAACAATTTCTAAATAAAGCTTTTGATAACAGGAAATTTCTTTAATATAAATGTAATCATATATCC
>CAMWNY010000199.1 GCA_947175775.1 uncultured Lachnospiraceae bacterium
ATATTATTGCGTACAGTGAGCTGGGCATCGGAAGACTGATTTATCAGCTGCCGATACCGCTTTGCAAAATGTTCATCAAGGAAATCTTCGGAGGAAAGAGTCCGGATGACTTTGATGAGGAAACGCTTACGACAATCAATAAGTTTTTTGAGAATTCGCTCAATGTATCGGAGACATCAAGGCAGCTTTTTATACACAGAAACACGTTGGTATACCGTCTTGACAAGCTTCAAAAAGGTACGGGGCTTGACTTGCGGGTGTTTGAGGATGCGATTACATTTAAGATTGCGCTGATGGTTGTGCGGTATATGAAGTATATGGAGAGTTTTGAGTATTGATACTGTTGAGCCGTGCAGCACCATGTAAAAACAGGTCCGCAAGTTTACTTGCAGGGACAAGTTTTTACATGGTGCTATAGGGCGAATAGCCCAAGCGAGATGTAGCGAAGCGAAATCGAGCTTGCACGGCGTAGTAGAATTTGCCCAAGGTTGAATAGGGCGAATAGCCCAAGTGAGATGTAGCGAAGCGAAATCGAGCTTGCACGGCGTAGTAGATTTTAAGCAAGGTGGAATAGAACGAATAGCCCAAGTGAGATGTAGCGAAGCGAAATCGAGCTTGCACGGCGGGCGGAGTAAAGGGAAATCAATAAGCAAATTAATATAGGGGTGAAAAAATTGAGAAGTACAATAAAAAGCCGTACGGCTTCAGGGAACAATGATACGGTTATTTTGATGGAGAATGTCAGCAAGGCTTACACAGTGGGCGTGCCGGCATTAAATGACGTTAATCTGCATATAAATAAAGGAGAATTTGTATTTATCGTGGGGGACAGCGGTTCGGGAAAATCCACGCTGATTAAGCTGTTGTTACGGGAGCTTCTGCCGACATCAGGCAAGGTTATCGTCAATGGGACGGACGTGGTGCGTCTCAAACGCAGGGGTATCCCCAAATTCAGGAGAAGCTTGGGCGTCGTATTCCAGGATTTCCGTCTGTTAAAGGACAGAAACGTGTATGAAAACGTTGCGTTTGCGCAGCGCATAATACAGATGCCAAACCGTGAAATCCGTAAAAACGTACCGTCCATTTTATCAACTGTCGGGCTTGCAGGAAAATATAAGGCAAGACCAAAGCAGCTTTCCGGAGGAGAGCAGCAGAGAGTGGCGCTTGCGCGCGCGCTTGTGAATAAGCCGAAAATTTTGCTTGCCGACGAGCCTACGGGAAATTTGGACCCGAAAAATTCATGGGAAATTATGAATTTGCTTGAGAAAATCAATAATAACGGAACAACAGTTCTTGTAGTCACACACAACCGCGAGATTGTCAATGCAATGCAGAAGCGGGTTATCACTATGAAGAAAGGCATCATTGTAAGTGATGAAGAAAAGGGTGGCTATATCGATGAGGATTAATACACTGTTTTACTGCATCAAGCAGGGAATACGGAATATTTTTAAAAATAAATGGTTTACGCTCGCGTCCATCGCGACGATTTCGGCGTGCCTGTTTTTGTTTGGATTGTTTTTTTCAATCCTGACCAATTTTCAACATATCGTGAAAAATGCGGAGGAGCGGTTTCCGGTAAGCGCACTTTTGGAAGGAAATGTGAGCGATGAGCGCGCGCAGGAGATTTCAGGTATGATTTCGAGACGTTCGGAGGTCAAAGAGTGTATTTTCGTCAGCGCTGACGAGACATGGGAGCAGTTTGCAGAGGAAATGAATTTTGGGGATGTGAGCATCTTTACGGAAAATCCGCTCGAAGAATGCGCCCATTTTGATATTTACTTAAACGACGTGTCGGAGCAGGCTGCGCTTGTCGCTTATTTAGAGTCGATTGAGGGAGTCCGTAAGGTTAACCAGTCAGCGCTTACGGCACAGGCATTGACCGGTGTGAATGCGATTGTGAGTTATGTTTCGGTGGGAATTATCCTAATTCTGTTTCTCGTATCGATTTTCCTAATCAGCAATACCGTAACAATTGGTATTTCCGTGCGGAAGGAAGAGATACAGATTATGAAATACATTGGTGCAACCGACTTCTTTACCAGGGCGCCGTTTGTGATTGAGGGAATTATTATCGGGTTTATCGGTTCGTTAATTCCGTTGGTGGCAGTGTATTTTATTTATAACGAGGCGATGATGTATGTAGCGGGAAGGTTTCCGTTTTTATCGCAGATATTCGAATTTTTGCCTGTAACGACTGTATTTACGACACTGGTTCCCGTATGTATTGCAATCGGTGTGGGCATTGGATTTTTGGGAAGCTTTACGACGGTTAGGAAGCACCTTAGTGTATGACAGGTACCGCTGTCTGTGGACATTGTCATGAAAATACGGAAAGGTAAGGAGTATGCAGCTTAGGATTTACGATAGAACGATTCGGAAAAGGGCAGCACTTTTGCTGGCAGTCGCAGTTGTCGCGGCTGCCTGCTTTGCCGGTGCCTGTCCTTTTGTCAGTCAGGCAGACGAGGTGTCCGATTTAAAGCAGAGCATTGCGCAGAAGCAAAAAGAGATTGAGGAGACACAGAGTCAGAGAAAACAGCTTGAGGGTGGTCTTACGGACGTCAAGCAGATTATCAGCAGCTTGGAAACATCGAAGAGTAATCTTGCCGCGTACGTGAAGCAGCTTGATACGGAGCTTACGGCGGCGCAGACAAGAATTACGGAGCTTACCGATATGATTTCCGAGAAGGAAAGCGAGATTGTGCAGACGAAGGCGGAGCTTGAGGAAGCGTTGGAACGGGAAGCTTCCCAGTATGATGCGATGAAGCTGCGCATTCAAAATATGTATGAGCGCGGAACGGATTTTTATTTTGAGGCGATTTTCAGCGCGGCATCGTTTGGCGATATGTTAAACCGTGCGGATTATGTTGAAAAGATTACGGAATCCGATCGGAAAATACTGGATAATTTCAGGACGACGAGAGAGTACGTTGAGGTCTGCAAGGCACAGCTTGAAGAAGAACAGGAACTTTTGGAGGAAGCAAAAGTAAAGGTCGAGCAGGAGCAGGAGTCGTTGGAAACACTGATTTCGGAAAAGCGGACAGAAATCAATGCATTTCAGGCGGATATTAATGACAAGGAAGCGGTTCTTCGGGAGTACGAGGCGGAGATTGCAGCGAGAAATGCGGAAATCAAGGCACTGGAAGATGCGGTAAAGGCGGAGCAGGCGGCACTTGAGGCAGCGTCCAATCCCAAGCGCAAATATGACGGCGGTATGTTTGCATGGCCGGCGCCTTCATATACAAGAATTTCCGATGATTATGGCGACAGAATGCATCCGACACTTGGCATAAAGCGCTTTCATAACGGTGTGGATATGGCGGCGCCGGGCGGTTCGCCCATTCTTGCCGCATACAATGGAACCGTGGTGGCAGCGGCGTATAATGCGTCGATGGGCAATTATATTATGATTGATCATGGGGATAATCTGTTTACGATATATATGCATGCCTCGGCGCTTTATGTGTCAAAAGGGGCGGAGGTTGTAAAAGGACAGAAAATTGCGGCTGTCGGAACGACCGGCAGGTCTACGGGAAATCATCTCCACTTCAGCGTGCGCTTGAATGGAAATTATGTAAATCCGTGGGGTTATCTAAAATAATTTATATCATAGAAAGGCATAACAATGCAAAATGAGTGGAATAATGGAATGAACCAATATCCGTACAATGGGGGAGACGACGGGAGCGATAAAGGAAGAAAACAGTTTGTGCTCGGTCTTACCATAGGTATTTTGGTGACAGTGCTGGTGGCGCTTCTGACTACCGGAATTATGGGACTTAGCCGGGGGCTGCGGCAGCTTGAGGATATTCGGGCACATAAGGAAAATACTTCCGGCGGGAGCGTTACGGATACGGATGTGGTGCGAAAGCTGGGTATTTTGGAAGAGACCATTCAGGAATATTTTTGGCAAGATGTTGATAATGCGACGCTGGAGGAAGGCGTATACCGTGGAATTTTAGATTCGCTCGGAGACCCGTACAGCGTTTATTATACGGAGGAAGAGCTGATTGCCTTACAGGAGCAGACACAGGGAATTTATTACGGGATTGGCGCGTATATCAGTCAGGACGTAGAGGCGGGGTATGTGAAAATCAGCGGTGTGATTAAGAACACGCCTGCCGAAGAAAGCAAGCTGATGCAGGACGATTACATTTATGAGATAAACGGCGAAAGTATGTACGGTAAGGACAGTGCCTATGTTGTGAGCAAAATTAAGGGCGAGGAAGGGACGTATGTTACGGTGACCGTGCTGCGAACCGGTGTTTCCGAGCCGCTTGATATCAAGGTACAGCGCAGGAAGATAGAGAGTCCTACGGTAGAGTACGAGATGTATGACAATCATATGGCGTATATACAGATTACAGAATTTGATGTCGTGACCTCAGGTCAGTTTGAGGAGGCGCTGAATCAGGCAAGGTCGGAAGGAATGCAGGGTCTGATTATTGACCTTCGAAGCAATCCGGGCGGTAATCTTTCCACGGTATGCGAAATTGCGAGAATGCTGCTTCCTAAGGGCTTGATTGTATACACGGAAGATAAATATGGCGAACGGGAAGAATATACCTGCAACGGGCAGAACGAGATTGACGTGCCGCTTGTGGTGCTCACAAATGGGTACAGCGCGAGTGCGTCGGAAATTCTTGCGGGAGCGATTAAGGATTACGGAATTGGAAAGCTTGTCGGTACGACGACGTACGGGAAAGGAATTGTGCAGAAGGTCATTAATCTTTCCGACGGCTCGGCGATGAAGATTACGGTAAGCACGTATTTTACCCCGAACGGGAATAACATTCATCAGATTGGAATTGACCCTGACGTGGAGGTGGCATTTGACGCCGACCAGTATAAGGCAGGCGTGGATAACCAGCTTGAGACGGCGAAACAGGTGCTTGGGGAGATGATGGATTAAAAGTATAATTCATAAAAGGCAGCATCATGCGTCAAAGCATTGCGGTTTTCATAATCAAATAAAATATAGGCAGGGGCTTTGAGCCGGACTGCTTGGTGAACAGGGTTTTCATGCCATACAGGGTATGAAAACCTTTCTACGTGTGTCATTTTTAAAAGCTGTGTTGAAGTATGGTTCTGATAATTTTTTAAGTATTGCGGGTTTTGCGCTTCCTGTGTGAAAAAGCGGCGAAGCAGTTCTTTGTCAATGGTGTTTTCAGGGGCAAAGTCAGGTCGGCTTTTCAGGTTTTCACGCAGGTACAAATCAAACAGTAAAAGCTCGATAAAAAGCGCACGCTTATCACCTGCGACAGAACAGGCAAACTCCAGCAATACCTGATAGCGGTATGTTCTCGACGGCGTGTTGGTGAAATATCCGTTTTCGTGATAGTAAGCGGCAAGCGCCTCGTACATTTGGAATGGCGAGGCAAATTCCTGTGCCAGTACGGGGAGCGTATGCGCAAACTGGTTGGAGTTATAATATAATTCCACCATTTCTTCAATTCCTTTTAAGTTCAATACATCATCGAAGGAAAGCCACCTTGTATACCGTACCTCATATGGCGGATTGGGGGCATATACAATAC
>CAMWNY010000200.1 GCA_947175775.1 uncultured Lachnospiraceae bacterium
ATTTTGAAGATTTCCGACAACGAAATCCGCTGGTTTACGGGTGAGGAGGATTTTGACGCGGGGATTGCCAAATTGCGCAGCGAATATGAGATTCCGCTCATTATGCTTTCGATGGGAAAGGACGGGAGCCGCGCGTATTACAAGGATTTGCGTGTGGAAGCGGCGCCGTTTTTACAGGAGAACACGATTGAGACGACGGGAGCCGGCGACACGTTTGGCGGATGCTGTCTGTATCATGTTTTGGAGTATGGGATTGACGGATTTGATGAAGAAAAGCTGCGCAGGATGCTGACGTTTGCGAATGCGGCGGCGTCGATTATCACGACGCGCAAGGGCGCGCTGCGCGTGATGCCGGAAGCTGCGGAGGTAGAGAGGCTGATGGCGGAACGTATTTAATATATGTAGCTTGCAGAAGACACTTTGGATAACGGAGTGTCTTCTGTTTTATGTACACGGGCACCCAAAGGAAATATGTCGGTTTTTTGAATCTGTTGACAATTGTTAATGTTAGTTTTTTCTAACGATTCCTAAATAAACCATAAAGAAAAAAGAAAAAGTTAAAATTTTCCTTGACATCTGAGAAACAAAGCGTTAATCTTTATCTCGTAAATACTTTGAAAGTCAAAAGATTTGAAACTCAAACTTTTTGACCGTCAAACAAATTATTATGTAAAAGGAAAAAGGAGACAATTATCATGTTAGAAAGAGTAAAAGAAATCATTGAAGAGCAGTTAAACGTTGAGGGTGTGGAGATTACGGAAGATACACGTTTTAAAGAGGATTTAGAGGCGGACTCTCTTGACCTGTTCGAGCTTGTTATGGCATTTGAGGAGGAGTACGGCGTAGAAATCCCTTCGGAGGATTTGGAGAAGATTACAACGGTTGGTTCCGTTATTGATTACATGAAAGCAAAGGGCGTAAACGCGTAATGAAAACAAGAGTTACAGAGATTTTAGGAATTGAATGTCCTATTATACAGGGCGGTATGGCGTGGGTTGCCACGTATCAGCTTGCGGCGGCGGTATCAAATGCCGGCGGACTTGGATTAATCGGCGCGGGCGGCGCGCCGGCTTCCTTTGTCAGGGAGCAGATTCAAAAGGCAAAAGAACTGACGGACAAGCCGTTTGGTGTAAATATCATGCTGATGAACCCTGAGGCGGACGAGATTGCGAAGGTCATTGTGGACGAGGGCGTGAAGGTCGTTACCACGGGCGCGGGTAATCCGGCGAAGTATATGGAGATGTGGAAAGCGGCTGGCGTGAAGGTCATTCCCGTTGTGGCAAGCGTGGCGCTCGCAAAGCTCATGGAGCGCGGCGGCGCGGATGCGGTTGTTGCGGAGGGCACGGAGAGCGGCGGCCACATCGGTTCGACAACGACAATGGCGCTTGTGCCGCAGGTGGCGGATGCCGTGAGCATTCCCGTGATTGCAGCAGGCGGTATTGCGGACGGCAGAGGTTTTGCGGCGGCATTTATGCTCGGCGCGGAAGGCGTGCAGCTTGGTACGCGTTTTGTCGTGGCGACGGAATCGATTGTGCATGAGAAGTACAAGGCGATGTTAATCAAAGCAAAGGACATTGATTCGGCAGTGACAGGGCTTTCGACGGGACATCCCGTTAGAAGCATCCGCAACAAAATGACGAAAGAATATTTAAAGCTGGAAAAAGAGGGCGCGGACTTTATGGAGCTTGAGAAGATGACGCTTGGCTCTTTGAGGAAAGCGGTTGTCGAAGGCGATGTGATAAACGGTACGGTTATGGCAGGTCAGATTGCGGGACTTGTCAAGAAGGAACAGCCCTGTAAAGAGATTATCGATGAGATTATGTCGGAGGGCATGGAGTTATTAAACAAAACATTTTAGGATATATACAAACGTTTGTTTGTATATAAAACCTTATTAAAAAGAAAGGCACATAAAATGAGCAAAACAGCATTTATTTTCCCCGGTCAGGGTTCCCAGTATGTTGGCATGGGAAAGGATTTTTATGATACATACAGCGAGGCAAAGGAAGTATTTGCGCTCGCGGGCGAGGCGTCAGGGCTTGATATGGAAAAGCTTTGTTTCGAGGAGAACGAGGACATCAATATCACGGAATATACGCAGATTGCGATGCTTGCGGACGAGGTGGCAATCTTAAAGGTGCTTGAGGCAAAGGGTATCAAGGCGGATATTACGGCAGGATTGAGCCTCGGCGAGTACGGCGCGCTTGCGGCGGCGGACGTTATGGATTTGAAGGACCTGTTTCATATTATCAGAAAGCGTGGTATTTTCATGCAGGAGGCGTATCCGGTGGGCGGCGCGATGACGGCGGTGCTCGGACTTGACGGCGAGAAAATAAATGAGATATGTGCGGCGACAGAGGGCATTGTGACCGTGGCAAACTACAACTGCCCCGGACAGATTGTCATTACCGGAGAAGAAAAAGCAGTGGCGGCAGCCGCGCAGGCGCTTTCGGACGCAGGTGCAAAGCGCTGTGTACCGTTGAAGGTAAGCGGCCCGTTCCACTCAGAGCTTTTAAAGGGAGCAGGCGAAAAGCTTGGCAAGGAATTAAAGAATATTGAACTGCGCAATCCGGCAATTCCATATATCAGCAATGTCAATGCAACGGATGTGACGGACAAAGCGCCCATTAAGGAGCTTTTGCAGAATCAGGTGTCCAATTCCGTGTGCTGGCAGCAGACGATTGAGAAAATGATTGCGGATGGCGTTGACACGTTTATCGAAATAGGACCGGGAAAAACCCTTAGCGGCTTTATGAGAAAGATTAACAAAGACGTTAAGTGCATTAATATAGATAAGATTGAAGATTTGGAGAAACTAAGCTGAAAATAAATTTTCAGCTGGCAAATTTGTGCAGGGGCACAAATTCGCAGGTTTATGGAAGGCGCAGGTATTGAAATGTTAGAAAATAAAATCGCTCTCGTAACGGGGGCAGGACGCGGCATCGGGCGTGAAATCGCCCTCACGCTCGCAAAAAACGGTGCGACCGTCATCGTAAATTATAACGGTTCCAAGGATGCGGCGGACGAGGTTGTCTCCGCAATCACACAAAACGGCGGAAGTGCGGAGGCGATACAGTGCAACGTATCCGATTATGCCGCAAGCGAGGCGTTCGTAAAGACCGTGTTGGAAAAATACAAAAAAGTAGACATTCTCGTAAATAACGCAGGCGTTACAAGGGATAACCTTATTATGCGCATGAGCGAGGAGGACTATGACACAGTGCTCGATACAAACTTAAAGGGTACTTTTAATATGATAAAACACCTCTCGCGCAGTTTTATTAAGCAGCGCGGCGGTAAAATCATTAACATCACATCCGTGAGCGGCGTGCTTGGAAATGCGGGACAGGCAAACTATTCGGCATCCAAGGCAGGCGTAATCGGCTTGACAAAGAGCGTGGCAAGAGAGCTTGCAAGCCGCGGCGTAAATGTGAATGCAGTGGCTCCGGGCTTTATTGACACGGATATGACAAAGAACATGACAGAGGACGCAAAGAAAGAAGTTGCAGGCATGATACCGATGGGCAGGATGGGCAGCACAAAGGACATTGCGGATATGGTACTGTTTCTTGCAGGCGACAGCGCAAATTACATTACAGGACAGGTAATGTGCGTTGACGGCGGCATGTCAATGTAAAAAAGACTGTGAAAGGAGCAAGGGTATAGAAATGAAGAAAAGAGTAGTAGTAACAGGCATGGGTGCAATCACGCCGATTGGAAACAGCGTTGACGCGTTTTGGGAAGGCATCAAGCAGGAGAAAATCGGATTTGACAAGATTTCCTATTTTGATGCGTCTGATTATAAGTGCAAAATCGCAGCGCAGGTAAAGGATTTTGATCCTGCCGCGTATATGGATAAAAAGGCAGCCCGCAGAATGGAGCAGTTCTGTCAGTTTGCGATAGCGGCATCAAAAGAGGCGCTTGAGGATGCAGGGATTGATATGGAGAAAGAGGACGCTTTCCGTGTCGGATGTTCGATTGGTAACGGCGTCGGCAGTCTTCAGGCAATGGAGCGTGAGCACACAAAGCTTATGGAAAAAGGACCGTCAAAGCTTTCTCCGCTGTTTGTGCCCCTTGTGATTTCCAATATGGCTGCCGGAAACGTCAGCATTGCGTTTGGATTAAAGGGCAAGAATATCAATGTTGTAACGGCATGTGCAACCGGAACCAACTCGATTGGCGAAGCATTCCGCGCAATCCAGTACGGTGATGCCGACATTATGCTTTCCGGCGGTACGGAAAGCTCGATTACGCCGTTAGGCATCGGCGGATTTTCAGCGCTTACGGCGCTTTCAACGAGTGAAGATCCCGCACGCTGTTCGATTCCGTTTGACAAGGACAGAGACGGCTTTGTCATGGGTGAGGGCGCGGGCATTGTCGTGCTTGAGGAGCTTGAGCACGCAAAGGCAAGAGGCGCAAAGATTTATGCGGAGGTTGTAGGTTATGGCTGTTCTGCGGACGCATACCACATCACATCGCCCGTAGAGGACGGTTCCGGCGCGGCAAGGGCAATGTTAAATGCTGTGGAGGACGCAGGTATTGCACCTACGGACATTACATATATCAATGCTCATGGAACCAGCACACATCATAATGATTTGTTTGAAACAAGAGCAATCAAGACGGCATTCGGCGATCATGCAAAGAATATTAAAATCAATTCGACAAAGTCAATGGTAGGACATCTGCTTGGCGGTGCGGGCGCGGTTGAGTTTGTGGCATGCGTTAAGGAAATCGAAGAAGGCTTTATCCACAAAACGGTCGGCTTGCAGGAAAGTGAAGAAGAGCTGGATTTGAACTACTGCAAGGAGAGCTATCAGGAAGAGATACCTTATGCACTCAGCAATTCGCTTGGGTTTGGCGGACACAACGCAAGTATTCTTATCAAAAAATATTCCGAGTAAACAATAAAAGAAAACTGACACATATGTCATAAATAAACAAACTGTTTATGACATATGTGTCAAAAATTAGTGACGCTTCATAAAGCAAGATACTTGTTTTAATATTTAATATGAGAAAGGTGACACATATGTCAGTTTATACAGCAAAAGAGATTATGGAGATTATTCCTCATAGACATCCGTTTATGCTAATCGACACGATTGAGGAGCTTGACGAGGGAGAGCGGGCGCTCGGTAAAAAGTGCGTAAGCTTTAACGAGCCGTTTTTTGCGGGACATTTTCCGGGAAATCCGGTTATGCCTGGCGTGCTCATTATTGAGGCTCTTGCGCAGGTCGGCGCGGTTGCCATTTTGGGGATGCCCGAGTGGAAGGGAAAGACGGCGTACTTTGTGGGAATTGACAAAGCGCGGTTTAAGCAGAAAGTTTACCCCGGCGACGTGCTGATGCTTGAGACAAAAATTGTCAAAGTAAAAGGACCAATCGGCGTCGGCGAGGCGACGGCAACGGTAAACGGCAAAGTTGTATGCAAGGCAGAATTGACCTTTGCAATAGGCGATTAAAAAGAAAAGAGGTTTTGTTTATTATGGAAAGAAAGCGGAGATTTCCCATTAATTTATACAACAGATTAGAGG
>CAMWNY010000201.1 GCA_947175775.1 uncultured Lachnospiraceae bacterium
TGGGGACTGGGCTCCGCAACGCTTGACACTGCTGTAACGGTAAAGCTGACCCGGACGCTTGCAATTATTCCGATTACCTTAGTGCTTGCTTTTCTGCGGTCGCGGAGCGAAAAGAACAGTGAAAGCCAAAAGCAAGTATCGTTAAAACAGATTTTTCCGATGTTTATTTTATACTTTGTGGCGGCATCAGTTATTACTACGATTGCCGTTTCGGTTGGCGTCAAATCCGAAATATTTTCGCCGATTAAGACGCTCAGCAAGTTCTTTATCGTGCTTGCAATGTCGGCAATCGGGTTGAATACGGATATTGTAAAATTGGTAAAAACAGGCGGAAAGCCAATATTTATGGGATTTTGCTGTTGGACGGGGATTACAGGCGTAAGTCTTCTGATGCAGCATTTATTGCAGCTTTGGTAATTGGCAAACTGTTGTTTAGGCAAAAAAGAAAGGGCAGCGCGCAGGAAATAAAATTCCTTCGAACTGCCCTATTTTTATGTTTCTTTTAAATAAATATGTCTTTTACAGTTTAAACTGCTTCACCGACACACTCAGCTTATTTACAATCTCATCCAACGTCTTTGCATATCCTGCCATTTGGCTCATGGTGTCGTTGACCTGTTCTGCAGACGCATTGACCTCCTGGGTGGCTGCCGCCGACGTTTCGGAAACGGACGCGATGCCCTCCATTTGATGTACGACATTATCGCGTTCCCTGTTCATCTCGGCGTTGAGCGCCTCAATTTCTTCAACTGCCGCCAAAAGCTCCTGAACGGATTTTCCGATTTCTTCAAACAGATTCTGTGTTTCCTTAATGGATACCTGCTGCTCTTCCTGAATGGCGCCGCTTTCTTCAAGGCTGCTCTCCACCTGACCGGAATTGCCGGATATTTCATTCAAAATCTGCTTAATCTCTTCCGTTGAGTTCTTTGACTGGTCGGCAAGCTGCCGGATTTCGTCCGCCACAACCGCAAAGCCTTTGCCTGCCTCTCCCGCTCTTGCCGCCTCGATACTCGCATTTAGGGAAAGGAGATTGGTCTGTGATGTAATATCCGTGATTACATCTGCAATATAGTTAATCTTGTCAATCGATTTGAGCATTTCCGTCATCATTCGGATGGACTCCGACGCGTTGGTTTTTGCCTTGTCGGACTTCTTAATCAGCTCGTCAAGAATGCGAATACCCTTTTCGCCAAGCTCCGCCGTATCTCTTGAACGGTCGCCGATATGCTTTGTCTTTTCTTTTGACGCCTCCATACTTTCCGCAAGCCGCTCCATTTCCATGTTTGCGTCCGCCGTGCTCTGCGCCTGCTCGGTCGCGCCCTGTGCCACACTGCCGATTGCTTCCGTCACCTGCTCGGCGATTTCTTTCGTGTTAGCGGATACCTCCGTTACGGATTTTGCAATGCCGAAGATTTCGTCGGAATTCGCATCCACTTCTTTTATCAATCCCGAAATGCTGTCCATCATCGTGTTAAAATTGTGCTCCAACTCGCCGAACTCGTCCAGCCGTTTTACCTCAAGCTTTGTCGAAAGGTCGCCCTTTGCCATGCGCTCTGTCGCCGACTGCAGCTTTTTAAGCTCGCGTGAAATAGAATACGAAACAAACAATGCCACCAGTACGGACAAAATCAACGCCAGCACCACACAGATTATGGTAGTAACGGTGATTGCGCGAAAGCTTGACGCAAGCTCCTCGTCCCCAATCATTCCCACAAGATACCACCCTGTTATGGAGTCCTGCAAAACCGTAACAACATATTTTTCCCCGCCGATTTTACAGGTCATGCTTGCAAACGGATTGACCTCCGCGTCCGGATTTTCGGCAAGCTGTGCCTGCACATAAGCATCCGCGTCCGCAATCAGTTCATTCCACACGGGAATTTCCGCCGCACTACCGACCACATCATTTTTTGCGTTATTGATAATAATATTTCCCGATTCGTTTGCCAAAACTGTAAAGCCCGTATTCATCAGCCCAATGCTGTTAATATATTCCTCAAGCACCTGCACATTAATGTCCATTGCCACCACGCCTACATGCACGTCTGCAGCCTTTAAGTCCTGCGAAACCGTAAAAACGTTAACGCCGTCATCATTGACGTACGGCTCCGTGAAATTCGCAAATACGGTGTAGCGCCCGCCAAGCCCCTGACAATCGGCAAACCAGTTCTGCGCGGTATTGTCAATGCCTGTCTTTTCGATATAATCCCCCGTCTTTTTGCCTTCCTCAGACACGACCATTTTCGCCTGTATGTATCTTCCGCTCGCAGTTGAGTAGTACGTACGCTCGGAGTTCGGAATAACCTTAAGCGCACTCAAAAGAGAATCCTGTATCCCGCTGATACGTTCGTCATAGCCTTCGTCAATTTTCTTGAAATCATTGCTTCTGCACATCAAGTCAATGGGCAGGCTCAGTGTCTTGGTGTAGCGCTGAAAACTTGTCATCGCTGAGTCCATCGTCTGCCGGCTTGTCAGCTGCATGTCATTTTCAAGAATGCCAATCATTCGGATGCTTATCAGCGATGCACTGATCAGCAATGCTACAAGCGATACCATAACAATGTAACATACCAGCTTTACGCTAAATCTTGTTTTCTTCATCTGTTCCTCATTTCTGCGCTGCTTTTTGTCCTACCCTTGCTTGCATCAGGCAGCACGCGGATACAACGGGTTTTGTTAAATTATATCACAGTTGCAATGTTGTGTATAATGTTTTTTGACGAATTGCATCATTTTATATCCTCATAAAACGAACATGAAAGTCATATGGAAACACGCACCAATCAGCACAAACGACATCACGGAAAAACTGACCAAAACAACACGATGGAGTCCCAAAACAATCCAAACGCTCATCAAACGCCTTGTCACAAAAGGGGCGCTTTCTTATGAAAAGCAGAGCCGCATGTTTGTGTATACGCCCTTAATCAAGGAGGACGAATACATTGGACAGGAAAGCCGTTCGTTTCTTGAACGTTTCTTTGACGGAAACATCGCCGCTATGCTTTCTGCCTATCTTGAGGACGACGGCCTTTCAAGAGAAGAACTCGACGCCCTGCGCACATTGCTTGCAAACAGTGAAAAACGCGGAAAGGATTAAGATATGGCAGAATTTGGAATCCGTTTTTTCCTCAACAACATTTATCTTTGTGCCATAACCGTCATTCTGCTTTTCGCAAAACGGCTGCTCAAAAACTGTTTCACAAGCCGAATGCAGTTCAATCTGTGGTTTTTGTATTTAGGACTGCTGACCGTTCCCTTTCTGCCGTTTCGTCCGGTCGGTTTTACGCACCTGTTCCTTTTGTTTGACCGATTAAAAAGCGGTTTGCTCACCAATGCAGCGCCTGCTGTGACCGCGCCTGCAAATTCGGAAATTTTCAGTACCGCAACTCCATTTGACGACCTCACACTTTCCGTCAGCAATAACCTTCCGTCCGTTGTCGGTTTGATTCTGTGCGGGATATGGCTGCTTGGCGTTTTTGTCATGCTTTTCTTTTTGTCCCAATCCGCACTCCCTCTGCAAAACGAAACGGTCCGTAAGATATACCGAAACTGTTTGGACGAGCTTGGAATAACACGACACATTCCTATTTACAGTACCGCATTTTTGAAATCTCCTATCATTGCAGGTGTGCTACAACCACGCATTTTTCTGCCAATCCGTTTGCTGTCGAAAAGCGGCTATGACGGCATCCGATACATGCTGCTGCACGAATTGCAGCATTACAGACATAAGGATACCTTCGCAAACTGCGCTATGAACGTTTTCGCTATCCTGTATTGGTTCAATCCTTTGGTGTGGTATGCGTTGAAAAAATGCAGAACGACCGCGAAATCGCATGTGATGCAGCCGTCCTTAACCACCTTTCCCAAAGCGAATATACAGCTTACGGCAATACGCTGATTACCCTTGCGGAGCATTTTTCCCAAACTTTGTTCCCGTTTGCGGCGGAAATGGGCGGGAGCCGGAAACAGCTGCGGCGGCGGATTTTACAGATTGTTTCTTATCAAACGCAAATAAAAAGCCACACATCTTCCGCATGGAAAACGGGAACGGGAGTTGCCGCTTTTTGCGCAGTTGCGGTTCTTTTTTGGGGACTTGCGCCCGCGCTGTCCACCAATGCCGCGCCACAGGACTATTATCGCTGTTCGGACTGTTGAACGGCATTATTTCGCCAGAAAGCTCGCTCCTTGCGTGGGACAAAACCGCCTATCCGTTCACGGAGTGGAACGCCAATCAGGACTTATATTCCGCCATGAAAAACTCGGTCAACTGGTATTTTGAGGAATTTGCCTGTTCTCCTCCGAAAACATGCAGATTTATGGCAAAACCGGAACGGGACGCGTAGACGAACAAGATGTGAACGGCTGGTTTGTCGGTTATGCAGAAACACAAAACGGGACGTATTTCTTTGCAGCAAATATTCAAGGCGATGCTGACGCAAACGGAACAAACGCCGCAAACATCACCGCGTCTGTTTTATCGGACATGAACATCCTGACAATGGATTTTCTCAAATAGCGCCGGCATATCGGCGCTACTTTTTTGCTGCTGCAATCGGCGGCAGTTCCAGTTCCTTTTGTTCTATGGAATTGGACAGATAGCGAAACGTGCCGTCGTCAAAGGGCTGTACCACAATCGTGTTTGTAAAGGCGCAGTCTGAATTATAATCTGCCCAAACGCCGTCTACTGTCAGTGTAATCGTTTTGTCGGTGTTTTCCGTGTATGCAACAACCTCTCCAAACGGCGGGTAAGGGTTTGACGAAATCATTTCGTATTCATACGTATTACTGTTTGCATCATATCCACATCTCGCACGCAGGATTTCCACGGATACGGGAAAATACGTCGTCATAATCCGTTCATAGGTATCCGCGGGAATGCGCCAGTTTTGCGCCTTTAAATTCTCTCCTGTGTCAATGCGGTATATGTCTTCAAACATGCACGGCATCAAAATGTCCCCGATATTATTGCTGTCCCAGTTTGTCACAAGCATATTGTAGTTGATATAGCTTAGTCCCTGTACGTACTTTTTGGTCAGTTCCCTGCACTTGTCAGAAAGCGGTTTGATACGCCAATACTGGCGGAAACGGGAGTGCATGAGCAGGTCTTTATATTGGTAAATAAAATAGCCTTTTTTTGTCAGATTGATTTCCGCAAGGTCGCTGACAGACGTGTTTTTTATCGTGGGAATGCCGCCCTCCTGCCATCCGATTCCTGTGTAAAAAGTCTGCAATTTGTCTTTTCGGCATACAAATGTAACCGCCCGCAAAAATCCGTCTAAATCCACCTGAAAAACCGTTACCGCCGCATTTTGTTTGTTTTGATATGCAGTGTAAAAATCTTCTATTTTTTCGTAATTTTCCATATTCATGTCTTCCGAGACGCTGACATATCCCGCCGCGCCGAGCAGTGTCACAACGGCTTTACGCTGCTCCTTTGTGAAGCATTTAATGTTCGAACCAAATGCCGAATTGCCGACAAGTTCAATATCATGGTATATTTCCTTCACTTCCTCGGCAGCGGCAAGTGC
>CAMWNY010000202.1 GCA_947175775.1 uncultured Lachnospiraceae bacterium
GATATAATACAGTGCGCTCTGTGTCCTAAACCGTTCGTATTCGTGGTCGGAAACAACATAAAGGCATCCAAGCTCCTTCTGTAAATACCCGAGGTAAGGTATCATAATCCGCTGTGTCTGCCGATACGTTTTATCTGCAATCGTGACAGGCTCCGCCTCCCCGTCCGCGATAAAGGACATCAGAACCAAATGAGAGAGATAGTAAACTTCATCATCTGCAGGCTCTTCATACGCAAACGTCATGCCTCCCTCCTGCGCAGCGCGTACCACATCGGAATAAGAGAGCAGAAGATGCATTTGCCGCACGTCAGAGTAGGAAGACAAAAGCTGTGCGCTGTCGGGTGAAAGTGCGCAGAGCGCGCTTTGGTACATAATCGTGTCTTTTTCACGCAGCAGTGTTTCGGCGGTTTGGGCAATATCATTTTGATTGCTGAGAAACTGAAAGGTATACTGCGAATTAAACGCAATCATATTTTCATAGCGGTTTCGCATTGCGAATCCGGTTGCCAGTGCGGTAATAGAGCAAATGCCCATAATGCACACCATTGCATACGTACGGTAATTTTTGCGCATGCGGAAAATGGTCTGATTAACCCACAAACACCGTTGTCCACGGTATAAAAATCCCTTGCACGCGGCAAGTGTTTGAAAGACAAGCGGTATCAGACCGCCGAACAGCAGATATACGCCGATAATCACAAGCAAGACCGCAGACATGGCATTTGTCACCATGTTATATCTGCCGCCTTTGTTTGCATAATAATATCCCGATACAAGCACGGCAGCGCCCAAAATGGCTTTTAACAGCAAAACAACCGGTTTGACATGCATATATTCATTGTGCTTTGCAGCCGAAATCATATTCAGCACGCTGCTGTGGGTGATGTTCCAAAAGCCCTTGAAGGCGAACAGCAGATAAAGATATAAAAATGACACAAGTGTCATTTTTGCGGCTTGTAAAGAAAACCCCAGTTGGACATTTACCGCAATATCGGAAACCGTACCCATAATCATCTGAAACAATCCTGCAAACAGCGCACCAAACCCGATGCCCATTGCAAGTGCGGTCATTCCCACAAAACTGATTTCAATCAGGTAAAGACTGCCGATTTTGGGGTTGGACATACCCATAAAAATGTAAATGCCGATTTCCCGCTTCCGCCTTGTCAGAAAGACGTTGGTCGCATACCAAAGGAAAAAGAAGAGAAAGCAAAAAAGTACAACGAGGCAGACTTTTATCAGCATGTCGATATAATTTTTGTTGCGCTGTCCCAGTATCACGAACGCGTCCGAATAAAGAATGTTTTGGAAGTTGAAAAACACCAGTATGGTAAATGCCAGTGACAGAATTAAGGACAGGTAGCTTTTAAAGCTGTTTTTAAAATTCATAAAAGCAAGCCGGATTATTTTCATGCGTAATCACCTCCAATGGAAGTTTGCAAATCAATGATTCTGCTGTAAAATTCCTTGCGGTCATTTCCGCGGCTGATACGGCATTTTATTGTGCCGTCGCTCAAAAGATACACGTCCTTTGCGTATGATGCACAGTGCGGATCGTGCGTTACCATTAAAATTGTTGCCTGTCCGCTTTCGTTGACTTTGCACAGACATTGCAGCAGGTCTTTTCCCGCTTTGGAATCGAGTGCGCCTGTCGGCTCGTCGGCAAAGATAATCTCAGGGTTTGTAATGAGCGCACGGCATACTGCTCCCCGCTGCTTTTGACCGCCCGAGAGCTGATAGGGATACTGGCGAAGCTGCGCTTCTAATCCGAACGCGGCGGCAAGTTCTTTGGTCCGCGCAAGAATATCTTTCGGCGCGGCGCCGTCAAGCGCAAGCGGGAGTGCAATGTTGTCCTGCAATGTCATTGTGTCCAACAGGTTGTAATCCTGAAAAATAAATCCGATTTTGTCTTTTCGAAGCTTCGCAAGCGCCTTGTTGGATATCCGCGTCACGTCCTGCCCGTCAAGTGTCACCATGCCCTGTGTCGGTTTGTCAATTGTCGAGAGAATATTGAGCAGCGTCGTTTTTCCCGAACCTGACGGTCCCATAATTGCAATAAAATCTCCCTTGTAAATTGTCAGGTCAATGCCATTTAGCGCTGTCGTCTGAAAATCGCGCGCGCCGTATCGTTTGACAAGATTTTTGATTTCCACTACTTTCTTATCGTTCATATTAAGCCTCCACTTGAATTTTTTCCGCGTTTTGCCGCGATACATGTATTGTAGTGTATATTTTTGTAAAAATCCTTACAGAAGGCTTACAATTCTGTGGTATCCGTGGCTTCATTTTTACTGCCCCGCATCGTCACGCAAAACCGTGTATACTCTTTGCAGACGCTCTCGACGGACAATTCATGTTCGAGCTTTTTTGCAATTTCCGCTGCCAAATATAACCCCATTCCAGTAGATTTATATTTCCCGTTATGGTAATTGCTTCCTGTAAACCCTTTTTCAAAAACACGCCGTATATCGCACTGTGAAATGCCTTCGCCGTTATCTTCAATCAAAAGTGCAACGGTTTCATTGGAACGTTTGCACCAAATTTGAATGCGATGCCCTTCCCGCGTCTCATCTGTTGCTTTTGCGTACTTTATGGCATTGCTCAAAATCTGGTCTAAAATATACGTAAGCCACGTCTCATCGGTATAGACCGTCACATCATCACCGACCGTCACGTTCATCTGAAACTTGTTCCGAATCAAAAAGAACTGATTGTTCCGAATGGACGCCCGCACGCACTCTGACAACGCTACCTTTCTGACCTGTAAATCAAACAGCGGACTTTGCAGGCGGCACCCTTGCAGCATTTGGTTAACTTGCAGACTCATACGCTCCAACTGTTCACGCATGGAAATTCTGACATGTGTGTCATTTATTTTTTCCGTCATCAAAAGCGCTGCCGCAAGCGGTATCTTGAATTCGTGGCACCATTTTGCCACATAGTCCTGCAAATCGCAGTTTGTGTCAAAGCCGTCCTGAATGCGCCGCTCCAAAACTGCCAAATCGTGTGCAAAAACCTCTCGGTCATCAGGCATGGAAAGCACGTCAGAAATCAGCTCTTTTTCCTTCAAAAACTGCTGTTTCCTGCGCTCACCCTTCTGATAAATAAAAAAAGCCGCACCCTCCGCAATCGCCCAAAGAACCAGCAAAAGCAAATCAAGATACAACAGATACGCCACATGCTTTGTACGCATTAAAAACAGAAAATACAGGTTAAAGCCCAACGCAAAAAACAGAAGGACAGCATAATCGCGCGCTCTTTTTTGTAACCACTTCATTTGACAAAATACCCCTGTCCTTTCTTTGTAAAGATCACATCTTCGCCACAGATTGCGCTTAGCTTGCTGCGCAGTCTGCTAATAATGGTCGTGAGTGCCGCGTCCGTCACATATTCGTCCGTGTTCCATAGTTCCATCATTAATTCGTCGCGCGTCACAACGTCCGGCTTGCTTTGCGCAAGTCGTGCAAAAAGCCGCCGCTCTGATTTCGTCAAGTCAATTTCTTCTCCCGAAAAATAGAGACTTTGCAGCGCACTGTCAAACGAAAGCCCTGCGTTTAGAAAAAGATGCACCGCTACCTTATATTCGTAAGTCCTGCGCAGCAATGCCTCAATCTTTGCCTTTAACAGCTCCATATGAAACGGCTTTTCCACATAATCGTCGCCGCCTTGTGCGACCGCCGTGATTTTATCCCGGTCGCCGCCGCGGCTGCTGATATAAATAATCGGCACTTTGGAAATCTGACGGATTTTGCCGCACCAGTAAAAACCGTCGTGATAAGGCAGATTAATGTCCATTAGGACAAGCTGCGGTTGTTCGCTGATGAATTCCTGGAGAAGATTGTCAAAGCTTTGTGCCACGACCGCCTGATACTGCCATTTTGAAAGGGAACAGCGAAGCTCTCGCGCAAGCGTCGCGTCGTCTTCGATAATCATTAGTTTTATTTTGCTATCCATACTTGCATCTGCCTCCGTTTTCGTGTTCTGATTACGTACAATTCATGGCAGACAGCGCTGCCTGTATGTGTATGAAAGTATTATAACGTTTTTTCTGCGTACTGAAAATGAAAAATGCGAATCTTACAAAAATGTAAGGAATATTCATATTTACATGAATTCAATTAATTTTTAAATACTGGCAATAGTATGCAAAAAATATGCATTTCTGTTTTATAATCAATTGTACATATTTTAATGAAATAATAAATAGTTCATGAACAGAGATAAAACAGATAAATAAAGGGGAATACAAAATGAAATCTAAATGTGCATTTACGCTCTGCATTGGCATGTTGATTCTGTCAACTGCCGCATGTCAAAATAAAAAAGATACAGTAGATGTAGCTTCAACGGAACCCATAACGACCATTTCGTTCGACACAGAATCCGCCATAGAGCCGGAGGAACGTGTCTTCCTGTCTGAAAGCCGGTTTCATGAAATGGCAGCAGCGTTCTACAACCTGTCGGACGCAGATGCAGGCAAATTGTACCAAAAAATAACGGACAGTAAAATCCTGGAAAAAGAAAATACACGTCTTACCGGAGCGGTGATAAACGATTACGATCAAAATGGCAAAAATGATATGATTGTCTGCCTTTACGAGGATACTGAAGACTCCGACAGCTACGCGGACGGCTGTCTTTATCTTTTTATGAATGATGACGAAACGCCATATCCGATTTATGACGATTTCTGCTGCTACAGTTTTGGCAGCATTTTCGGTGATTTTGGGGCGGATATTGACGGCGACGGGAATACGGAAATTGTTTTTTGCGTGCAGGGAACGGGCTGCGGCGGCGCAGGGGACAGTCAGAAATTTATGGTAAAATATAAAGACAAGGCAATCGAACGAATGGAGCTTCCCACGGATTTTACGGATACGGACTACGACTATGACGTCGGGCTTTTCGTTGATGTGGAGCGGGACAATGAAAATAATGTCTACAGAATCTCCTGTCCTTATCTGAACGATACGATTTTGATGGGGATTGCGGAGGACGACGAGGATTGGGGCGGCGGCGCAAACTGCAGGGGCTATCACACGCTTGCGCTGCTTGAGCAGGACGGCAGACAGTATCTTGCGGGATATGAATATCTGTATGCGGGGAGCATTGCGGACGGAGTTGGAAACGCCGTATTTTTGTTTGACTGGGATAAGGATGGAAACATTTATGTGAGTGATTGGTATGTTGAGGATTTTGAAGATAACAGATATGCTTCGACTGGCATATGTGGGCTGCCGAAAGCGGATTCCGGGGAGGTGTCAATCAATGACACAAGTGTCACAAATCTGTTTGAGGAGACGCAGACAGGCGCAGAAGTGGCGGCGTATGAAGAATTTCTTACGGGAAAACGCACTGCAAAGATTGCCAATAACTGTTATACCGATATTTCTTACATCGGAGGTACGATAACGGACAGCGCCGCTAGGGAGGAGAAGGACGGTCTTTCCGTAACGCAGCTGTATGAACGGATTTCTGATGAAATTGTTGAAGACAGGGGCAAGGGCAGCATCGGGCGCATGGAGTACGCA
>CAMWNY010000203.1 GCA_947175775.1 uncultured Lachnospiraceae bacterium
TTTGCATTGTTGGCATAAAACTGTGCCTCATCAGTTATTCCATCCACAATCTCATTGATTTCTGCATCAAAGCTGCTAATCTTTTGATTGGCAGTATCAATTACCAAGCGGCAGTCCGTAATGACAGCGTTGGTTTCCGCTATTTTCTCTTCAAAAACGGTATTTCTGTTCGTTTCGTTTTCCTTGCGCTGTAGCTCATTTTCTAAACGTTGCTTTTCATTGGCAATGCGTTCTTTTTCCATGTTTATCATGTTGTCAAGAACATCATAAGAATCGATGGAAGACATATGACTTCCGTCGTGAACGCGTGGTTCCACAACAATATGAAACGTCCATGTCGTAAGTCCAATATCGTTTGCGTCCTTTAAATACAGTTCACATACGTTTGTTCCGGCGGCAGTCAGGATTTGACTGCCATTGCCGATATTTGTTTTAATGATTACTTTAGAGCCTTCAATGGTGCAGCATTCGTGTCCCTGAAATTGTGTTCCGTCTGCTTTGGCGATTCTGAGATATGCGGTGCAGCCTGACAAATCGAATGGCGCATCATTGTGCATAATGTGAAATACAAACATGCGTCCTGTGTCAAACTGCTTTGCGGTCAATGTTAAAATGCCTTGTTCATTATAAAAGCTCAGGTTATTTGTTTTTTCTATGTTCATTTTTTAATTCCTCCTTTTAGGTGAGCGATGAAAAAGAAGCATTACGAGAATGCTTCTTTTTCAGTGTTGCTGTTATTGGTTTGATGATATTCTTCAAGTTCTTTTTGGGTTTGCTGCCTTGCAGTGATGTTGGCAGCTAATAACACGGAATCCAAAATCACTGCTTTGGTTTGGATGTCAAGCGGATGATTTTGAACCAAGGTGAATAAATTCTGTCTAAAATCCTCTGTTAATAATCCGTGTGTGGGTGTTGTATTATTCTGTTCCATTTGTTGTATCCTCCTTTAACTGTTGTAATTGTTTTTTGATTGTTTCGATTTCTGCGTGTTGTTCTTGGATAAGCTTTAGTGCGGCAGGGAACATATATCGCATATCCCAGCCATCAGGCAGATTATCTTTATCAAAAGTGGCGCCGTCTTTAAATTTTTCAGCAACCTCTTCCGCAATAAAGCCAATAAAATATTTTCCGATACCCTCATCGTTTGGGGATGAAAAATAGTCATCGTTGTATTTATACTGTACGATGTCGATGTCATATAACCCGTGAGGGTCGGATATTTCGGTAAGGGTGGTTGAAATTGAGTTTTTAAAGCGCTTCGAAGAACCGGACAGCCCGATTCTTCCGTCTGAATTAATGTATAACGGTTTTCCGGATACGGATACATTATGATACATATATTTGGATGAAAAACCTTGGTTGGTGATATAGGTATCATTTATTTTAATTTTTTTACTATAAGAATCAATAAACATTTCTATTTCGTTCAGGGATAATATATCAGACAGAATGTAAACCGATGTTGAATCACATACACCAAGAAGTTCGAGCTTCACGTTTCTGATATTTTTGGCTTGATTATTTTCATGACAATATGTATCATCAAGGTCTGCTGTATCTTTCTGATATATGTCCTCACATTTAGTATTGTATATTTCATATGATGATACAGGAGGAAAGCCGGAGAGATCTTCATCACATACGTCTGCTTCATTATCAGCGACTAATTGTAAATCTTCAAAATCAATATATCCAATATTTTCCACATGTAATTTGCCGATGACATTGTCTGTCAATATAGAATTATTAGAGTCTATTAAATAGTTGATATTTTTAATCTGACTTTTTTGGATTTTATATATGTATACTAACCCAAAAATATTATGAATATCATTTTCTAAATTAGGATCTTTGAAAGTTACATATAATTGAGCTGTACAATGAAAAACGATGTAAAAACTCTTATTGTCATATAAGTTTTTATAGTTGTATACATAAATCCGGCTTGGGAAATTAAAATCAGAATGACCATTGATTTGCGTTAAGTTTCCGGAACTTAAAGAATAATTATCAATGCTTTTTATATATGAAAAATCTTTTAATGTGAATCCTTCACGATTTACAGTGAAGAAATCCCCCATTAAAATCCCGTTATTTCCAAGATACTTTCTGCCAGTGAGTCCCGTTTCCGAATCATCTATATAAAATCCATCCGACAGTTCGTTATCAAAACTCCATCCGGCGATTGTTCCTTTTCTTGCAGATAACTCGTTGGCATTGACATTACCCTCAAATGTACTTTCTGTTATAATACTTCCGGTTACGGCTGTGTTCCCGTTAATAGAAAGGATAGAATTATCCCACTTCAGGTTTCCGCCTGCAAAACTGAATGTTCCGTCAGATAAATCCAATATACTGCCTGTTTCCGCAATTTGTCCGTTACTGTCGTGTGTAACAGAGTAATTTTTTGATTTTATTGCATTAACCAAACAATCTCCGCTGACTTTTATCTGTCCTGTTTCCAGTGCATCAAAAGCCCCGCTTTTAGAAAACAGTGTAGCAAATTTTCCGTTTTGCGCCTGCATACTATCCAAAATCACATCATTCACCGCTGATCCCACCGTCTCCGTGCGAAGCAGTGCATTCAGCATATTATTGCTTATCTGCACATTGGCGTCATTGTTTCCAAACGTCCCGCCGCCTGTGCCGGAACCAGCGCCCGAAGAGCCGCCCGAGGACGCTCCGCTTTCATTGCCCAGCAAAAACGCGAGATCATTGATTCCGTTTAACGCCTTTGTCATGGTAGAAAACTCCACCGACAGATTTTCGTCTGCCTGAAGCGGGTTATGGGATATGGAAATAATCCGCAGCTTTACAAACCGGTTGTCGCAAAGCTCCTCGTGGATTTCCAGCCCGACCCTGATAAAATTACCGATGTCAAACGGTTTCTGAAAAGCCTTAAAAGCGTCAAGCGCATAGAGATTGTCAAGCTCCGTATGAAAAGAATATTGCGGCTGTGACAATTCGTGCAGCTTTGCAGCAGCAGATTGATATAATGTTTCCTGAACATCCACGGTGGTGATAATGTCATCAAGACTGGTTGTAATGATGTTTTCATCGCTAAACTCCTGTTCCCGTATCATGCCGTTTATTACATTCATATCTTTTTCATCGATTCCAAAATTATGTTCAAGCAGCACAGCGTTTGCAAGCTCTTTTCTGTGCCTGTTATATGCGTTCTGCTTATCCTCTAATTTACCGATTTGCACGAACCGCTTTGCAATCTCCTCATCACATTTTCGGATAATTCCTTTGCACTGTGTTTTTGTGAGGGAATTATTCCTTGCGTCGTCAAATGCCATATAGTCAAGATATTGGTTTAACTGCTTGATAAAGGCGCTTTTTGAAGTAAATGCTTTTTGTTGTTCAAGTAAGCTGTTCCATCCGTTATCATCAGCGGTACGGTATTCGATAGGGTTATCCACTGTCCCGGAAGCAATAAAGCTTTCATGAAACAGCAGATTTGCGGCTTCGGACCACGCTTTCTTTTTCGCCTGCAATTCATCCAAGCCGTACAAAGACCACTCATACAGGTAAGAGTCAATTTGCGTCTTTCCGCCGCTGCCTGTCTGCGCACACTGTTTCAGGGCTTCCTCAATTTTGGGAATAATAACTTCTTTATAAGCGTAAAAATCATACCAGTATGGTGTATCTTTAATTTTCACAGCATTTTCGGGAACTGGAAGATAATCCGGTGCGTCCCCGATTTCCTGAACACCATACTCATTTTTGTAAAGTGTTTTCAGTGTGGCGAGCGCGTTGTTATGGGCTGTTAAAGACGTATTCAGTTCCTCAAGCGAATAGGTCGTATAATCAATGATACATCCGTCGTTGGGAACTCGGTTTTTCAGTTCACTGATGTCCAAAATCATTTGATTATACCGCTTTGTCAATTCGGCATACACTTCCCGGCGCGTGCCCTGTATGGGTTTGTCCGTTTCAAATTCAAGACATACAGAAAACGGTTCCGATTCGCGGTAATGTTTCCACGCGGTATACTTATCATGCAATTCGGAGGATACAAATTTGTAGTCCCCATACTCATTTCGCGTGTTCATAAAGTAGTCAAGATTGAGAAGATATTCTTTCCCGAAATTGACTGACTCAATACCAAGATTGTTCGCGCCGGTTGGAATCAGCTTTGTTATAATGTTGTCATTGGACGTGCTTGTTACATCAAAGCTGTTCATCAGATTGCGCATGGACAGAAACACGCCGGTATCTTCTCCGTAATCGGCTGCCTTTACCATCCCGACAACCTTGTGCTTTCTGTCAAATTCAAAAATAACAGAGGCAGCGGGGGATACGGTCTTCATTAAAAAGGAATAAACGCTGTCGGATGTTTCAAAGCTCTTTTTTATTTGACAAATATCCTCATTGATTCTATTCTTAACAGTCCATCCTGTTCCTTGTAATACAAGATGCAGAAGACTTAATTGTGGGTCGCTGTAATTAACGAGGGAAATGTATTTATAGGGAAGCGTAGTGTAAGCGTTGACATTGTAGTAAATTGTGTTTTGGTTTTGGTCTGTTTCACAGGCAAGATACTCCTGGCTGTCGGGCGTGCCGCAGTTTATCTTGAAATTTTTTAAATACATGTGACATAACTCGCATTCAACGGAGTGCGCCGTGACGGTTTTGGTTTCCTGATAGCCGTCGCCTTTGATTACGGGTTCAGAATCAATGACAAAAAAGACCTGTAAATCGGCGCTGTCAAGATACAGGCGCATCATATCATCAACCGAGTCGTAATAGTCGCTTTGCACCAGCTTGCCGTTCACGTCGATATAGCGGTTTACGTCAAAAGTTAGTTCCCACAAATCCGTCGCATTTCGTTTCAGGTTACAGGTCTGCGCCTGTATTCCCGTGAGCGTGCCGAGGATGCTCGAATCGGCTTTGCAGAGATAAATTGTTGTATGTTTCATTATAAACAACCTGCCTTTCTTGGAAATTCATATTCAATTGTCAGGGTACAGGCTCCGGATACTTCAAATGTATTCATGCCTTGCAGCAGTCGAATCCAGTAGATGTAATCCAGTTTGTTTCCAGAACGCACAGCGCTTTCATAGTCCGTATCCCATCCTAAGTCGCCTGCCGGAATCAACCGACCGTCGTTGTCTGTTACCGTCATGTGTTCGGAATCGAGTGTCAGCACTTTATTTCCGTTCGCGTTTGGTTTGAGCTTTTGCGTGTGAACGGTTACGGATTTTTGATCCGTCACATTTTCGATGACGACTGTATCCGATTTTGTTGAAATCGTAACAGCAGGGTAGTAGATGCCATTATCCGTGTCGGCGGAATTGTTCAGATAAAAGCAATTGTCCGTTTCGGTTATGACAAACGTCTTTTTTTCCGGTCCGGAGAACGCGAAAGAAGAGTTTGTTTCGAATGTGAGTTCTTTTCCGACAAGTCTTCCGCCTGCCATAATGTCGTTGATTTGTGTGCATACCGCATAGTAGTGCAGCGGGTAGGCATCGCAGTCGTTGAATTTGAGCGGCTG
>CAMWNY010000204.1 GCA_947175775.1 uncultured Lachnospiraceae bacterium
CTACCAAACAATGCTTCCATACCGTCAACCGGCAGTTGCAATATCCGAAACCAACGCTTTCCTTCCTCCCCCAAACAAAAACAACCCCTCCAAAATCAATGTTCTAATGACATTTGAAATTTCCGGTGGGGTTGTTTTTTATGATTGCTATATGTTGTTACATTGCATACTCTTTTGATACATATCAGTCAATTGCATAATGGATGCTGCCGTTTGTGACGCCTGCATACTTACTGCACCACGTCTTGGCGTCCGCAGCGTTTCTTACGTTATAAGAATAATTGTTAGACGGTCTGAAAGATGTCGGGCCTGTTTTCAGAGAAGATATATCATTTGAGAGAACAGATCCTACATCCGTAAAACCACCAACACCTTTATCATCCACAACAGCTCCCTTATAATTGCCTGCTGCAAAGTAGTTCTTTTCAGAGTAAATATTCGCACCCGTGTACGGCGTGTAACCTAAATTAAATCCGTAAACATAGTTGTTGTATGTATGAAAATAACCATATCTCATAAGTCCCGGCGCTCTTGTAAGCACATTGTAGAAGTAGTTGTTGCAAATCGTCATACGGGGATAGCCGTCGTATGTACCGACACCGTCTTCCTCCGGGTATCCGAGGATCAGTCCGTATTTATGGTTCATAAATACACATCCCGTTACGGAAACATAGTCAGCCTTAAGTCCCACATAAAGGTGCTTATCAACATCACTAGATGTCAATGCGCTATGCCCCATAAAAGAACAGTGGTCAAGCCAAAAGTTGTTGCCGCTGCTGATATACATTTGAATATCATCGTTTGCATTCTTATCGGCATCATGCTGAAACGTGATATTTTTGAAAATAACATTTCCCGTATTGCTAGTGCATCTGAAATGAATGTTATTTAAGGTATTGGCTGTAAAGGAACCAATGATTGTCTTATTTGACCCTACAAAAATCTTCGTCAGGTCTGATTTTGAAATATTACCGTTAATAACAATTGTATAAGGTGTTGAGCCTCCGCAGTATTTGGAAAGGCTGTCAAAATCCGAAACCGTAATGGTTGAACCGAAGAGTCCTCCCGTAATGGAAGCCTTCATGTTTTTATTCATGTTGTAGCACTTGCCGGCAAATCCTTCCGCACCGTATGAATTAATATAAAACATGTGTGCCGATGCACCGGAATATGTGCCGAGAACCAGCTTTTCGTTATTCACGATAATAGACAGGTTTGTATTCGCACAGTTTGAAATTCTGTATGAAAGCCCGCTTCCGTTGCAGTCCGTATTTACGGCATCCACCTTCCAATATTGTGCAGTGGCGCCTGTTTTGCCCGTTGCCACAATTGCCGCACCTGACGCTGCATTGTTATCCGCAGGTGCAAGGACATATCCGGTCTTTGCATTTACAATCATGTATTTGCCGCTTCCGTCATTCATAAGCACCCACTGATTAAATGTCGATGACGTGGCGTTGAGTGAGAGTGTTCCTTTGCCTTCGGGCGCAGTAATAAGCTTATTGTTGTATGTACTCATAAACTGTATTCTCTGCATTGCATAGGTCGTATCGCAGGAAACAGTCGTGTCGGAAGTCCCTGGATTGTCCGGATTAGAACCAGGCCACTGGGCATTCTCGAAATACCAAATCTGATTATCCGCTCCCCTGTTCGTATATTGAAGGACATTTGCACCGCTTTGCGTGCTCTTCCTTTCCACATCAAGACAGCTTTCCTGATTTGTTACTTTTGTGGTAATCGCATAACCGTCCCCGGACTTTACAAAGCCAAACTGCTGTGCGGAATAGCCGTTATTCTCCCAAATCTGAATATTTGTGCCATTATCTGCACTGCCGTATGCCACGTCAAGCGAAATGCCGCCTGTCATGTCCGTTGCAGGGTGAAGTCTGTAAGTTCCGTCAGAGCAAAGCTCCGGTATCCAACGCTGGCCAAGGCTTCCTGTTCCGGTTGACTGTATGACATTAGCGCCGTTCGATGCGGAATCATTCTCGACAGTCAGATACATTCCGCTGTTTTTATTTTTAATATAATAGATGTTGCCAGCCGTTGGCGTTTCGCCCTTTGTGACAGTGGCTGCCGTTTCCTTTGGCACAGAAGCAGACAAATCGTCTGCGTCAGATATATTCTCTGAATCAGACGAATGATCCGGTTCTGTTGAATGATCCGGCTCCGATGTTTCCGGCCATTGTGCTTCCTCAAAAAACCATATCTGATTATCTGATTCATTGTTTGTCCACTGTATCACATTGGCACCGCTTTCGGTGCTAAAATCCAACACGTCAAGACAGCTCTCCTGCCCTGTCACTTCCGTGGTGATACTATATCCGTCGCCGGACTTTACAAGACCAAACTGCTGTGCAGATTCTCCGTTATTCTCCCAAATCTGAATGTTTGTACCGTCCTCAGTGCTGCCGTTTGCTACATCAAGCGAAATACCGCCCGTCAGATCCGTTGCGGGGTGAAGTCTGTAGGTTCCGTCAGAGCAAAGCTCCGGTATCCAGCGCTGACCAAGGCTTCCCGTTCCAGATGCCTGTACAACGTTCGCGCCGTTTGATGCGGAATCATCCTCAACCGTCAGATACATTCCGCTGTTTTTGTTTTTAATGTAGTAGATGTTACCACTTTCCGGAGTAACCGCGGCTGCGTGCGTCACGAGCTCTGTCGCAGGCAAACCTGCAATAAGGTACACAAGGCACATGAAAACCGATAAGAGTTTTGTAAAATAATTTCCTGCTATTTTCATAAAACATCTCCTTTAATAGAAATTGACAATTATTAAAATAATATTAACATACAAGCTTAAACTGTCAATATTTGTAAAAGGAAAAGGTTTAATTTGGTACAAAATAGCAATTGCCTTTTGTTACATTTGCATATAATTTTTTCTACATTGATAAAGTTTAAACATAAAAACAGTTTTATTTGCACAAAGAAAATTGTAAATGGTACATAAACAAAAATGTACCATTCCCCTCTTTCTTTACAATATAAGATTGATATTAGGCAATTGCGAAACAAGTTCACAATTGCCTAAATCCCTATTTGTTTCACTATATTCTGCAGTTCCTTCCAGTCCCGTACCGAAGAATTCAAGTCACGGATTCCGAAATCCGTAATCCGATAATATTTCCGTTTGGGACCTAATGACTCATTCCCAAAATAAGTCTCTGTTTTGCCTTCTTTGTTTAATCTGCGAAGAATGGCATAGAATGTGCTGTCATTGACATCTGTAAAAACTTTCCGCATTTCCTGCATTAGTGTATAACCATAATAATCACTTTGCGAAAGCTTTTTTAACAGACACATTTCCAAAATTCCTTTTTTAATCTGCGCGTCCATTTTGTTTAACACCCTTGTTTCCCAATGTCATTATGTAAATAATACTGGAAAACAGAACACTAAGCAATATGGGAAGCGGAAAATAATTGATATTGTCAAATACAGTAAGATTTCCTAAATACTGCCGATAGAAAACCGCACAGCAAATCAGACCAATCGCCTGAACAAAGATACCAAACATCAACCATTCCGCTTTGAAAAACACTGCAAGACAATACACCGCAATTATAATGTAAAGAACCACATACAGGACAACAACAAATT
Source organism: uncultured Lachnospiraceae bacterium (assembly GCA_947175775.1). GTDB lineage: Bacteria > Bacillota > Clostridia > Lachnospirales > Lachnospiraceae > COE1. The sequence continues at coordinate 3,604 of CAMWNY010000204.1, forward strand.
GAACAGCAGGTGCAACTGCATGAAGGGTATTTTGTGAACCCGCCATTTTAATATAAGCAGGAACGCCAATGTACATAACATACAATAAAATAACGAGCGACAGAAACCAAAAAAGTTGAAAGCAAATCCACTTTGTTACCTGTTTTTTTGTCACAGGAAGGATACCAAACAAACACATATTGCCGCTCATAAACCACATCAATAGGATTGATGCGAATACCGATACACATACAACAGCTTGCCGATTGATATTCTCTTGTCTTTCCCAAGCAAGAAAAAATATTCCGATAAAAAATGTAAGCGGTATCAGAAAAAATAAAATCCTTCGAAAAAAACGAATCCTGTTAACCGATTGTGACGGATTTGACTGCTTTATGCTTTTCGCAAATTCTTTTGGTGTCCCCAAGTTTTTTAAGATAGAATTTTGTGCAGATTCTTCCGTTTGGGTATCATCAAAATACATAGCCGTATCAACCAAAATATCACGTATTTCTGAAAAAAATAATCCTTGCATAAATAATTCATTCTTTAATTGAATCAAATAACGGTTCCTCACAGCACACCTCCCTCCGTTTCGCAGACCGAAAAAACAAATTCCTTTGATACTATTATATATAACTACTGTTTATTAGTCAATAGTTGTATAAAAAATATACCTTTATTGGATTTCATTCATAACCCACTCTACAATTTATCCCGCGTAATGTCCTTATACCCCTGCCCGTAAATCTCATTCGCCGACGCGATAATCATAAATGCATCCCTGTCCTCATCTTTTACTATCTCCTCCAGCTTCGGCGCCATCTGCTTTCTCGTAACCACCATAAGCATTTCCTTCTGCTCATTCGTGTACGCGCCGATTGCCGGAACAATCGTCGTCGTAATGTCAAGCTCTCCCATAATACGCTGTTTCATTTTCGTCGGCTCGCTGCTGATAATGAAAATCAGCTTCGCCTCATCCGAACCGTAAAGCACCTTATCCATGACGACGGAATCAATCACCACCGCAACACCCGCATAAAATGCCACCGTCAAATCCCGAAACACAATCCATGACGCCACAATCACCATGCTGTCAAACGCCAAAAACAAAACATTCGTTTTGATATGTTTCCACTTTGTGCGCATCACCTTAATAATAATATCTGCGCCGCCCGTCGTCGCACCCGACTTAAACACAAATGCAAGCGCCACACCGATCAGCGCGCCTCCGATTACTGCCCCAATCAGCAAATCGTCCGTCACCGCGCCAAGCGGCGAAAGCGCATTCATAAACACGGTAATCATAAACAGCGCATACATCGTAGACGCAATAAACCGCCAGCCGAACTTCCACAGCCCAAGTGCCACAATCGGCACATTAAGCAGCAGATTAATCGTACCCGTCGGAATATTCACAAAACGGTTTACCAAAATCGATACACCCGTCACGCCGCCGGGCGCAATATCGTTCGGGTCCAAAAATAAACTAATAGCAACGGCATAAATAAATGCCGCTGCCGTCAGTATCAAATAACGTGTTACCGTATTCTTCGTCTCTTTTATCATTCCACTCATAAATCACTCCATTGGGTCACAGCCTGCAAGTTTATGTTCACACGAGCCTGTGTGTGAAAGCGAACTGCCTCACGCTTTCTATATATTGGTCCTGACCTGTTTCGGCTGATATCCGTTCTCCTCCAAAGCCTTGATAATCTGATTTTTATGCTCCGTACCGAATGTTTCAAGCGTAATGCGCAGCTCCACAGCGGCATTTCGGTTGGTTGACACAAACTGGTTGTGCTCTAGTTTAATTACATAGCCACTC
>CAMWNY010000205.1 GCA_947175775.1 uncultured Lachnospiraceae bacterium
GACCAGTAATCGTGCCCAGTGTAGAACCCGGCTCAACGCCTTCTGCGTGCGGATCCTTTACAATACCCCAGTTTCCGCAAAGGTCTGCATCATACTCGCCGCTCTCAAGGCTTGCAATCATGGTTGCAACATACCAAGAACCCATGTTCAGCATTGCCACGTCGCCGCCGGAAAATGCTGCGGAGTAGTGAAGCCCTTCTGCTTTTAAATCCGTGTACTTACGGCAAACGCCGTCTTTTTCCTGATTCAAAACCAACTCATAATACGGCTTCATAAACGCATAATCGCCGTCAAGAATGGTATGCTTTCCGTCAAGCACTGCAAACAACTGTACCGCAGAACGCCATGTATGGTAATGTGTACCGTAAATCTGCGCGCCAAAGCTTGTGTCCGTCATTTCCCTTGCAAGCGCGTCATACTCGTCAAACGTCATATCGTTGGTCGGATACGCAACGCCCTTGTCATCAAATAAATCCTTATTGTAGAACAATACCCAAAAGTCATTTCTAAACGGCAGTTCATACAGGCTTCCGTTTACCGTAACCTGATCGGTTGTTCCCGCATATTTGCTTAAATCAATTCCGTCTGCCGATATGTAGTCATCAAGTGAAAGGATTGCGTTCTTTTGTACAAGCGTCGCATAACCCGGAACATCCTTAATCGTAACCACGTCAAAGTCCGAACCTTCGCCGGAAAGCTCCGTCGCAAGAACGGTCATGTAATCCGTCGAACCAAGATCCACCATCTCAATCGTCACATTGGGCGCAACGCTCTTATAAGCATCTACCAATGCCTGCCAGTACGGTGTTGACTCCTTATCCCAAATTGCCCACTTTAAAGTGACTGCATCACCGCCTGCGGTATCCGCTGCAGCGTTCTGATTGTCCGCCGCCTGCGTCTCGGGCGCTGCCTGCGCAGGCTCCTGTTGTGCCTGCTGTGTTTCGGGTGCCGCAGGCGCCTGCGTCTGCGTTCCGGAGCTGCCGCAGCCTGCAAGGGATACTACCATGCCTGCCGCCAGTATCAGACTTAATACTTTTCTTTTCATAAAATCTCTTCCCTTCTTTATTTTTTTGTAATTTTTTGTGTCGAGAAAAGTATACCGGTTTTAAGTGTAAAAAAGAATGGTTTAATTGTTCATTTGATGTATTTTTTTATGCATTTTTTATCAAAAGGATATACTTTTTTAAGAAAATATGTAATATTTTACAAAACACTTTATGTACATCTGATTTTTTTGTATACTGATTGATATAAGACCTGACTTTTATTACGGAGGACAACAATGCGCAAACGATTTCCAAAAGAAACTTCTTATAAACTGCAGCGGCACATCATTGTGTTCACCCTGTTTGTCACTTTAAGCGTGGGCATTTTATTCAGCATGGTATTTACAGGGCTCTACCGCAATTACCTTTCCGAATCCCTTGCCACGTCGACCGCCATTAATATGAAGTTTCTCGCCGACTCCATTGACAGTAATCTTGAATCCATCAATCACTTAATCCGTTGGGCGCAGGGAAATACGACGATTGGCAGATACATACAGGCGCCCGACAACGATTCCTACGGTATTATTGCACTGCAGGCGCACACGCGGCTGACCGAAGAATATCAGAACAATCCCGTAAGCTCCATGCTGCACCGCGTCGTCATCGGGAACAAAAACCAGCGCTTTATTCAGATTGTCGCCGCACAGTACTCCTCCACGCACAATTTAAGCGTGGACATTCCCGCGCTTCCTTATTTTGCGGATTTATATGACAACTCCACGGGCAGACTATCCACAGGCTTTCTTTCTGATCCGTTCTGCACCTCTTTGGAAAAACAGGTGATACCGATTGTTGCGCCAATCTATGCACAATATTACTCCGACAGGGCAGGCTGGATTTTCGTGGAGGTGACGCAGGACTTATTTACCGCGCCGCTGGAATATTACAGCTACGCGGAGGACGCAAAGCTCTATCTCGTCTTGAATGAACATGTGTACGAATTAACGGACATGGATGTCATGCCCTCTGATTTTTCCTATGAAATCAAGAACGAACTGACCGACTTTAACACCGACACACCGCTTGCGCAGAACGGCTGTCACGCCTACACCGTGCATGAACTGCCTGCTGATAAAGAATCCGTGATTGTTATGCGCCCGCTCTCACAGAAAAACTGCTTCCTGATACAGACGCTCTCCAATCAGGAAATCCGCAGACAAAATCAGATGCTTGCGCTGATTTGGGCAGTTATCCTGATTTTAATGCTGTTTGTGGCGCTTTTGCTGACGGTCTTCTTACACCACTTTATCGCCGTTCCCGTGCAAAAGCTGCGCTGTCAGATTGATTTGGTCGCCAAAGGGCAGTTCAAGCCAAATACTTCGCTGGAATGGAACCATGAACTTGGGGACATCGGACGCGGCGTCAACAAGCTTGCCTGCGACATGGAGCAGTTGATTGAGAAACGGATTGCCGACGAAAAAGAGAAAAAAGATTTGGAATACAAAATGCTGCAAAATCAGATTAACCCTCACTTTTTGTACAACACTTTAAATTCCATCAAGTGGATGGCGTCCGTCCAGGGTGCAGACGGCATTGCGGACATGACAACTTCCCTCTCAAGGCTGCTGCGCAGCATCGCAAAAGGGACGCAGCTTTTAATCCCGCTGTCGGAGGAAACGGCGTTGGTAAAGGATTATTTTAACATTCAGAATTACCGCTACGGCGGAACCATTGCGCTTGAGGTGGAATGCGCAGACGAGACGCTTTTGCAGGTACCGATTATCAAATTCACACTCCAGCCGCTTGTTGAAAACGCGATTTTTCACGGGCTGGAACCGCGCGGGAACAGCGGCACAATCCGCATTATCATTCAGGAGGAACCAAATTCCGCAGGTCAGAATGTCGAAGTGATTGTGTGGGATAACGGCGTTGGCATTGCACCCGAAAAGGCACAACAGATTTTGACGGACAACTCTTCGGAGTTTTTCAAGGAGGTCGGCATTGCCAACGTCCAAAAACGTCTGCAATATGAATTTGGCACGCAGTACGGTATTCATGTGGAAAGTGAAGTAAACCAATACACGAAAATGCATCTTATCATACCAAAAACCGTATCCTCTGATACGGAAAACGGAGGCAGATAATGTACAAATTATTGATTATTGACGACGAACCTTTGGTTCAGGCAGGAATCCGCTCCATGCTTTCCTGGGAGGAGCTTGGCATTACGGTGTGCGGTATCGCCGCAAACGGACAGGCAGGCTGGGAACTGATGGAACAGGAACACCCCGACATTATCATCACGGACGTCAAAATGCCGATTATGTCGGGACTGGAACTTTTGAAAAAGACGCGCGACCATTATCCGCAGAAGGATTATCCCGCCTTTATCATTCTGACAAGCTACGAGGAATTTCAGATGGCAAAGGAGGCGCTGACATACCATGCCGCCGATTATCTTGTAAAAATTGAGCTGACGCCGGAGCTGTTAAAGGAGTCCGTTTTGCGCGCAATTGAAAACATGAGCAAAACATCTGTTCTATCCGTACAGAAAATGGAGCTCTCTTCCGCTGACCTGCAAATGCTGCGCGAAAAGTTTTTCATTCGCCTGCTGCACAATCTCTACGACTCCGCCGAACAGTTTACGCTCCTGATGCAGGATTTAGACATTCCGTTTACCTATGCGGCTTACCAGTGCTGCTATTTTGAAATGCGCAATCCCAGTGTCGACGCGATGGACATCAAGCGGCAAATTGTCCTGTATACCAACTCGTACCAGCTTTTGCAAAAGCTTGCGGAAAAATATCTCGCCGAGCAGCAGATGAACGCCTACTTTGTGACGCTTGACCGAAAGCACGGCAGCATCATTTTACTGTACGATACGGCTCCAAACGACGGGAATGACGCGCGGATTGCCTCTTATCTGCAGCCAATATGCACGTCGCTTGTAAGCTACTATCAGACCTCCATGAAAATCGGCATCGGAACCGTTGTGAACGAACCGCTCTCCATTTCCGACTCGTATCAGAACGCCCGCGCCGCGTTTGCAAGCATTACAACGCCGGCAGGCATTGCCGGCAGTTGTGACGTTGCACCCGACAGCTGCATGATTTTCAACCTTTCCGTTATCAAGGACGATTTGAGCCGCGCCTTTTCCGAATACGACGAAGCGCTGCTGCAAACAGTTCTCAATCAAGTCATCACGCTGTTTGAGGAACACACGTCCCACTATGTGCAGGCGCTTGACGCAGCGTGCAACCTGCTCTTTTTATCCATTTCGCTGATGCCAAACGGCGAGGAATTACTGTCCGCACTCTTTGCGGATTATCCTGACGGCTACCGCTCCATTTACCGTCAGAACACGACGGAGCAGGTAATTTGCTGGCTTCGCCAGTTTGGTGACAGGCTCTGCCAAAGCTTTGTGGAACACAAAAAAGAACATCGTCATCATATTGTGGACAATGTCAAAAAATATATTGAAATGCATGTGACGCAGAAACTCAACTTAAACGACGTCGCGGCAATCTACGGCATTTCACCCAATTATCTAAGCTCTTTATTTAAAAAATATAATTCCTGCGGATACTCCGAATATATTACGGAGCGCAAGATTGCGGAAGCGAAACGCATGATGCAGGAGGGAAACGTGAAAATCTATGAAGTTGCAGATGCATTGGGATTTGAGAGTGCTTTTTATTTCAGCAAGGTATTTAAAAAGGTGGAAGGAATTACGCCTACGGAATATTTAAACAGATTGGAGTGACCGCTTTGTGCTGTCACTCCTTTGCTTATTGCGTGATTCGTGATTATTCTTCGTCCTTTAATCCGACATAAATATGAATTTCCGCATCGTCCATGCAATCATCCTGGTATTCCTCAAAGTCGCATTGAAACGTTCTTGGCAAGTCCATGTTCCAAATCTCCTGCCATGCTGCGGCGACTGCCTGTACCATATCGCCGTGAACGACAAACTTCGCGTATCTGCCTGCCGGAATTTTGCAGACAGTATATTCGCCTGTTTTCGGTGCACTGTTTGTTTCACAGGCAGCCACTGCCGTGTAATCCGCTTTTTCGTCGGCTGCAAAATCGGTATAAATGCCAAGCGCCTTTTGGTTTGCTTTGTCTGCGATTGCAGTATAAATTCCCTCATTGAAAAAGCGCTGCCAAAGTCCTCCGATAACGGCTCCCATGTCGGGAGAAGCATTGTTTGTGCGCGCTGAAACGCCTACCGCAATTTTTTCGTTTAATGTTACATCTGTGTGTCATGATTTGGAAAATTCATGCGGTAATTATAAAAATAAAGTATTCTTTTTATAGCCGCTGCACGCTTTCTTCAATTTCATGCTGCCAGCCATAAGAAGCGACTTATTAACGCTGCGGACAGACTGCGATACAGCTCATACAGGAAAT
>CAMWNY010000206.1 GCA_947175775.1 uncultured Lachnospiraceae bacterium
AGTCGCGTGGGCTATGATATGTGTATAAGAGAAAGGTGATAAATATCTAAATCCGCCGACATCTTCGGTTTTTTACTCCCACTTGTTACCTCCGGCAGAAATCCACTGTCCCACTTATCAAGGGAAAACGGAGGATTTGCGACAACACACTGAAATTTCATTAATCGGTCGTCCTCCAAATTCTGCGGATTAGACAACGTATCTCCCTGCCAAATTCTTGCATCATCAATTCCGTGAAGAAACATATTCATGCTGCAAAGCGCCCATGTCTGCATATTCTTTTCCTGACCATAAATTGCAACTTTCTTTGTGTTCGCCTGCGCATACGCCTTTAGCAGCAAACCACCGCTCCCGCAGGTCGGATCATATATTCTGTCATTCTCCTTTGGCGAAACCAAAGCCGCAACCAGCTTAGATACCTGACTGGGTGTAAAAAATTCTCCGCCTTTCTTTCCCGCATCCGACGCAAAATTCGCAATCATGTACTCATACGCGTCGCCGATAATATCGTTACTCTCTAACACCTCCGGTCTCAAATCCAAATCATGAAAATCCTCCAAAAGATTTTTCAAGGTCGCATTTTTCTCTTTTTTCTCGCCAAAATCAACCTGCGAATTAAAGTCAATCGCCCGAAACACATTGCGCAGTTTTCCGCTGTTATGTTCCTCAATCGCATTCAATGCAATATTAATTTTCTGTCCGATTTCCGCGTCATTCCTGTTTGCATACAGATAATCAAATGTTGATTTTTCATCCAGCACAAACGTCTCTCTGCTCATAGCCCTCGCCACTCTTTGCATATCTCCCGCATACTGATGCATATACCGCTCTCTTGTAGCTATACAGACATCACTTAAATATTTAACAAACAGCATTGATAAAATATAATCTTTGTATCGTGAACTGTCAATTTTTCCCCGAAAGCTGTCACAGGCTTTCCATAGTACCCTTTCAATATCATTTTTTGTTGTTCCCATTTTAATTTCCCTGCTCCTTTTTCCTCATTTTTTCCTGAATTCTACAAATTGCCTCTTTGTAATATAATTCTTTTTGCACTCTCATTTGCTCCAATAAACGCAATTCCTTCTTTGACAGCCTGTACAATTCCGCGATTTTCTTTTGTTCCTCCAATGGAATCAGGTCAATTTCAAGACATGCATATACTTTCGGTTTCACTGTTCCTATCATTGTACTGCTAAGATTTTGATACAATTCCTGCCGTACTTTATCCGTATTCAAGAACCAATTCAAATACTCCGGCAGTATCTGATTTGAATCTGTCCTTATCACGATAAAATGCGATGGAATAATCAATCCAATATGTTCTTTATCAATCAATATTGCCGTAAACGGAGTGGTTAACCGCACGATAATATCCCCTGCCCGCGTTAAGTATCCCGATTTTAACCGTTCTTTTGCCCAAAAATCTTCAAGCAAATAATCCTCAATGTATCCTTTATCATTTATTGCTTTCAAATTTAACATTTTATATTTCAAAGAATCATTACTTGGCATTCTATCCTGTTTTCTAGCAGTAACAAGACCTGTATTTATTGTCGCCAATTCATTCAGCCTCACTGATTATCACCTTTTTTTGTTATGTTATTTTTAAACTCATTTTTTATAATTTAACACAAACATATTTTCTTGTCAATGCATTTTGTCATGTTGCCTTTAAATACTGAAACGGTTGCTAAAAATGCAACCGTTCACCATCCTTTATTTTATCTATATTAATCCTCAAACCTTCTCCACCTTCCGGTCATACGTCACCAGACCGTTAATCTCCTCCTCAATATCCGAAAGCTGCGTATAAACCGCTGCACAAAGTCCTTCCTTCTTCAGACGCTCCACCTGCGCCGTAAACTGCGCATACTCCTCCAAAAACCGCTCCTGATCCGCATGCACGCCATATCCAAAATACGCGTCCGAATACGTATGCCCCTCCACAATCAGCGAAATACCGCCATACTCCGAGAGCACATACGGCTTTTCTCCCCTTTTCACGGACAGCTTAAAAAAGTACGTGTGCTCACTCTTCACATCGCCAGCTCCCTGGTCAAACCAGCCGCTGTGCGCATCAATCAATCGCGTAGCGTCCATCCGCCGCACAAACGCCGTGTTCGCCGCCGCGTCAAACTGTCCCCATCCCTCGTTAAACAATACCCACATACAAATACAAGGACAGTTATATAACTGCGCAATCGTCTCCGCACACTCCTTTTTCCACTCCCTGCGCCCGCGCGCGTCCTCCCTTGCGGTATAACCGTAATGATTATCCTTCAGCTTCTGCAACGGCACAATCGCGTTCGGAAGATAGCACGTCTTGACAAAATTATACGCGCCCCCTCCGTTTATCATATCCTGCCACACTAAAACCCCCAGTCTGTCGCAATGATAATACCACCGCATCGGCTCAAGCTTGCAGTGCTTTCGTATCATGTTAAACCCCTTACTCTTGATAAACGCAATATCATGCACCATCGCCTCATCACTCGGCGGCGTCATCAGGCTTTCCGGATAGTACCCCTGATCCAGCACGCCGTTCTGAAAATACGGCATATGATTTAAGCACAGACGCGGTACACCGTCCCTGTCCTTCTCAACAGAAAAACAACGCATCCCAAAATAACTTTCCACCTTATCGACAGCGCCCTCACTGCGCATACAAATCTTCACGTCATATAAAAACGGCGACACCGGAGACCAGCTCTTTTTGTCAGGTACCTGCACGGACAGCTCCTCCCACGCCGCACCGCTGCCTGCACACTCTGCCGTTCCTACCAGCGCTTCCCCGTCATAAACCTCCGCAAAATATGACACTTGTGTCACATTTTTATTCGCCTTTACCGCAATCCGCACTTTATCCGCGTCATAGTCCGGCGTTATGCGAAGTCCTTTTATGTAAACATCAGGAACCCACTCATACCAAACCGTCTGCCATAAGCCGCTTTGTGCCGTATAAAACATGCCGCCGTTTTTCAGGCACTGTTTCCCCCGTCCGTGATACGACGTATCGCTCCTGTCCTGGACACATACCAAAACGCGGTTGTTCCCCGTCCGCACATACTCCGTAATATCAAGTGAAAATGCCTGATAGCCGCCCGAATGGCGCCCCGCCTCCTTATCATTGACATACACCTTGCACCGCTCGTCACACGCACCAAAATGCAAAAGCAGACGTCCGTTTAACCGGTCAATCTCAAAGTCACGCGCATACCATAAATATTCGTTTGGCATAAGCTGCCGCTCCACGCCCGACAGCACGGTTTCCGGTGAAAACGGCACAAGGATTTCACCGTCCCACGCAGACGGCTGCCCGGAAGTTTCCGTAAATGCATACTGCCAATATCCGTTTAATATCGTATAATTATCACGCACAAGCTGCGGTCTTGGATATTCTGAAAGCGGCTCGGGATGTTTGCTCTCCAAAAGCGCCTCCCCCCACTTCGTCATAAGCTGTTTCGGCTCTGCCTTATCGTCTCCAAACAGCCGCTCCGCTCCGATTGCCGTTAATACTTCCTTTACTTTCATCCCTGACCTCCATGCGCTAACAATTCCGTTCCTTGTTTCCTTTTACTTTTATTTCTTCAAAATACTGCCATTATTCCAAATCAGCGTATTGTACGCAAACAAAATATCCGCGTTTTCAAACTCCACATACCTGTCAATCAGACTTGCACTGATATAACGCAAATCCACCAGTACAACCTCATCATACTGCTCCAAAAGCAACGGCGCCAGGCTGCTCCCAAACGAATCGCGAAATACAATCAGCCGCCTGCCGTCTCCACCACCAAACACATTTTTGATCACAAGCACTGCCCGCGCACCGCCAAGATATATGTCGTATGCGTCAAGACTTTTTTCATCCAAAAGCAACTCCGTCTGATAAACCGCCTTAATACTGTTGCTCTCCACATCGTAGACCTGCGCATTGTCCGTCGTCTCGTTGGTAAGATACACAATCTCCTCCGCAGGAAACGGAAGCGCCGCCTGACCACGGTAAACTCCGTTAAAATTCTCAATTTTATGCTGCTCATACGAAGCAATGTCAAACTCCGTCCTCTCACACTCCATGCCAGCAAACAAACGTTCTGCAACACCGCCAATGCACTCCTGCCGCCAATGTGCGTCCGTGCGGTAATAGCTGTCAATCGTGAGCGCCGGAGCAATATCAATATAATCCGCCTCCCCGTCAAGCCCGTCCGAAAGCAGCGCGGACAGCTTTTCATAATCCATATGCGGATACCCGTTTTCGGCTGCGAGAAAATAATTCTTGTCCGGTATCACCGTATAGAACACGCGGTTGTCCGCAAAATACGTTTTCTTCAAAGACCGCACCATCTGCACTGTCCGCTCTACCCCCGTTTCATTCAAGGGATACTCCAGTTTTGACGCATGTCCCTGCGCAATATAAATCCCATTGTTTTCTTTCTGCTGCAAAACAGTGACGGCAAAGTTCGCCTTCATTCCCCGATACGTCTCCCGCAGCGGGAAATGGTCCAGCAGATACGTCTCCAATTTGCCCGTATAACTCCCGTCCAAAAGACTGTCCGCGGAAAGTTTTGGCATCCCCGCAAGCCGCCTGCGCTCCGACGCGGAATACATCTGTTTCGGGCACAGTATAAATGCCGCGGCGCTTCCAAGCACAAGCACCGTTAATAAAATCAAAGTCACTCGTTTCATATCCTAATAATGTTCCTCCCTATCTTTGCGAATTTGCGCCTCTGCGCAAATTTGCCGGTTGAAAATCCTTGATTTTCAACCTTAAAACCGAAAATACAAAAACGGATTAAACGAACCGTCAATCAGATAAGCCGTACAAAGCAACAGCAGCATGACCGCAAAAACACATTCCAAAAATCCGACCGCAGCAACGCCTGCCCGCGTCTGCGACACCCTGCCGCAAAAAACGCTCCACAATTTTTTCGGCAGCGGCGTCGCCCCAATCACGCCAATTGCCAGTATGCCAATCCTATTTAGGAGCAAATACCCACTGACCGTCCTGTCAAACTCTGCTGCCGCCGGCACACGCCAAAGCCCCGCAATATCCTGCCATGCTCCGCTAAGCTGCGTGTTATGAAACAGCAAAAAAGTTGCCAAAATCACAAAAACCATATAAATATGTCCGATAATGTCCGTGCAAAAATTGCGCTGTTTCACCAGATTTTTGAGCGCCTTTTCCAGCACAAGCAGCACGGCAAAACTAAGCCCCCAAAGCACAAAATTCCACTCCGCGCCGTGCCACAGCCCCGTAAACATCCATACGACAAGGACATTAAAGAACCTCCGCAGCATCCCTTTCCTGTTTCCGCCAAGCGGAATATAGACATAATCACGAAACCATCCGCCAAGCGTCATATGCCA
>CAMWNY010000207.1 GCA_947175775.1 uncultured Lachnospiraceae bacterium
ATGTACACCCGTTCCTTATTACAATTTTTTATCAGGAATTTTCTCTGCATCTGGAGGCAGTTTAAAAAATTCTGCGTAAACCCGTTGACGCCCTCCACCGGATTCAAATAAAAATAATTAATTCCAACGAGAAGCTGTTCTTCCTGTGACTGAAGGATTTCCAAAAGACGCGCACCGAGCGCTCTGTCCGCTTTCTGAAAAGCAATCCCTTCTCCCCGTATCACCGCAATCTCCCCGTCGCCGAATCTGCAAAAACAGCGCTCGCGTTCCGTAAGCTTCTCAAGCGTCTGCCACGGAGACAGCACCGAAAGGCTGTTTTTATATGCCCCGTCACGGTAACGCCTGCTCTCGATGCTGCGGTATATTCTTTTCGGAAAATTTTTTATCTTTTTTATATACTTATTCAAGTTTATCCTCACTTTTAAAACTGCTCAAACGGTTGATAATGCCATACCATTTCAGCGTTTTGTACATTCCATTTATTTTTACCGCGTCAACGGCGCTTCCCTCATACACAAATCCGCACTTTTCATACAATTTCTGCGCTCTCACATTGTCTTCAAGCACGTTTAGATACACCTTATGAAGCCCAAGCTCTTCAAACGCATAGCGCAGTATTTCCTGCGTCGCACGCATGGCAGCTCCTGTACCCTGTGCCTTTTTTCTTGTGACAACCGCATACTCCGCATTCCCGTTTTTGAATGAAATGTGCTTTAAGCTTATTGTGCCCAAATATTCGTCATTTTCGTCCACAAACGCAAAGTTCCTGTTGTCGCCGTTAAAGCTCTCATCAATAAAGCCCAGCACACTTTCCATTGTTGCGGCGGCAAAATCTGCCTGAAAATTGCAGTTGATTTCGCAGTCATGCATCCACTCCAACATCAGGGGGGCATCTTTTTTTTCAAGGCGTCTTAACATGCTTCTCCTCTTTCATTACGGTTAAATACCGATCATAATCCCGGATATATTCGCCTGCGTCATAATGCTCGCTGGACAGGCACAAAAGCACCGAATCCTCCGAAAAGTCATACATATCCTTCCAAACAAGCTTCGGAAGATATATTCCAACATGCGGCCGGTCGAGGTTAAATATTTTTTGACTTGTCCCATCGTCCACCTTTACTTTAGAAGTTCCTGAGACGTTTATTAGAACAAACTCGGAGTTATAGTTGGCGTGGCGCCCACGGATTACCTCCCGGTCCGAGCCGTATATATAAAACACCCGCTTTATGTCAAACGGTATATCCTGGTTCCCCTCAATGATGACAAGATGTCCCCGCTCGTCACCTTTTTGCGGGAACTCAATAAATTTGCAATCCTCTATCATATATCCTCCCGTTTCGCTGCCTGATTGTTCCTATTTTATCAAAACGCGTTGAGCGCGGCAATCACATACTGCTGCTCTTCGTCCGTCATGCCCGTATAAACCGGAAGGCTTAAAACCTCCCTGGCATATTGCTCCGCCAGCAAAAATTCACCCTTTTCATGCCCCAAATACCGATAACAGTCCGCAAGATGAGGCGGTATCGGGTAATGGATCTGTGTCTGAATGTCCCGCTCCTGCAAAAACTCCTGAAGCTTTTCGCGCTCTTTACAGCGGACGACGTACTGGTGATAAATGCTGTCCGCACCGTTTCTTACTTTGGGAAGTATGATTTTATCATTCTGAATCCCTCTGTCATAGACTGCCGCTAACTTTTTGCGCTCATCATTCAATTCATCCATATACTTTAATTTTACGCGAAGAAGCGCCGCCTGCATCTCGTCAAGCCGCGAATTTAAGCCCTCTATTTCGTTATAGTACCTGACACGGCTGCCATAATTACGCATCATTCTGATTTGATCCGCAAATGCCTTGTCATCTGTCACCACCGCACCCGCGTCGCCAAATGCGCCAAGATTTTTCGTCGGATAAAAACTAAAACATCCCGAAATGCCGAAGCTCCCCGTCATTTTACCGCCAAACCTGGCGCCGTGCGACTGCGCGCAGTCCTCAATAAGTGCCAGCTGATGCTTCTCTGCAATCTGTGCAATCCGCTCCATATTGCTTGCCTGCCCATAGAGATGTGTCACCATGACTGCTTTGGTTCTCGGCGTTATTGCCTGTTCTATCTGCTCCGCATCCATGTTAAAATATTCATCCGGCTCTATAAACACAGGCACTGCCTTATTTTCCGTGATGCCAAGCACTGTTGCAATATACGTATTTGCCTGTACAATCACTTCATCCCCCGCGCCGATTCCAAGCGCGCGAACCGACATGATCAGTGCATCAAGCCCTGAATTTAATCCAACACAGTATTTTCTGCCTGTATAAACGGCAAACGCTTCCTCAAACTGTTCGACTTCTTTTCCGAGAATATACCAGCCGGAGCGCAGCACGCGAAGCGCAGCTTCCTCATATTCCTCCTGGTGCATCTGAAACTGCCTGTCTAAAACATTGCATTTAATCTGCATCTGTATCCCCTTACCCTTCCGACTGCGGCAGCATATATCCTTCCTGCTCAAGCTCGTCTAAAAACTCCAATACACGCGCAGTTCTTCCTGACAAAAACCGATAAATATCGTTTACCACTGTCTTCCATTGCTCCATTGTGAAATTCTGATATGCGGCGTCGATTCCCCTTACGGCAAAGCTAAGCTGCTTTAGCTTCGTATAGCCCATTTCACAGCGAAGCAGATTTTCCTGCATCTGCGCTGCATATGCTTTCGTATGTTGTTCAAACGCAGCGGTCACATTTTCTTTTGTGTATGCCGTGCTGCACTTATGCCTCACATACGCGGTAAAATCATTGCGAAATGCCTCACACCGCCAAAGTCTTTGAAAAAGCCATGCCGAAAAATTTTTCTTTTCTTCCACAGCGCTGTCTCCAAACTCCAGTTCTAACATTTCTTTAAAATAATTCTCATTATCTACCATTGTGCAGTCAAAATCAAATAAATACCAGTTCCACAACCCGCCTTTTTCTTTCCATATATGCAGATTATGGTCTCCGTTGCTCACGGCATCCGTATTTCCAAAGAATGCCTCGGCAAACACAGATTCTATAAAATTATCAACATTAATCTCTGTCTTAATCCATTCGTAATCCGCTTCATCATAAAAATCCCTTGCCCTTACCTCATCAAACAGCGCATCAAACTCTTTTGCCGAAATATTTTTCCACGGTATAACAAGCGTAATATCCTTTTTAGATGCGCCTGTATGCTTATGAATATACTCCTTGCCTTTTGGCTCCATAAGGCTGTATAACCCCCAATATTCCCCATCAATAAACAAAATACAGAAACGGCTTTTCTGTGCACCAACGCCGTCATCGCTGATAAAATTAGAGACAAACGCGCTGGAATATGCAAAAAGATTCTCTTTGACAACACCGCTTCCCGGTCCGCGCAATGTAAAACGTTCGTATGCCAGTTCGTCAGAAGCCCCAAACATATCACCCGTTATTTCTTTGTTATCCAGCACAACATTAAAACTTTTTTGTATATTTCTTGAAATACTTGATTTTCCCGCAATTGCAAATGTCATATCGTCCTCGAACACACAGCCGTCCGTATCAAAGATTTCCACATGCCCTGTAAGGTCTTTTGGCATATTGCTATTAATGCGCCTTGAATTTCCTCCATACTTTCTCATTGTATAATACGTATATCCAAGCACATAAGCGCCTTCACTGTCATCAAAAAGCGCATATGGATCTGTCGTAATCGAAACAATTGGCAACGTATAATCGGATTGGACAAAATAGGTATTGGTCTGTACGGACCTTGAAAGTTTCGCATCTTTCAATACTCTAGCCCTTATTACGGTTCCTTTATATACCTCATTCACGCCATACTGTGTTTCCGAATTGTCTGCATTTTCACTCGGCGTCAGCACACACTTTTTTGTTGTATACTGATTAGGACGCTTTTCATTCGTAATCTCAATCGGTCCGCTATAAACAAGCGCATCAATATCCGGTTCGCTTCCGTCAAGTGTATATAAAATTGCCGCCCCTTCTTCATCACAGCTCAGCTCTACTGCAATATTTTCATCATAGCAGCCCCCTTCAAGGGAAAAATGAACTTCCCCCCAATCGGCCTCAAGCTCCTTGCCTTGTGTAAAATACATAGGATTGGGTTCTAGCGGCGTACTGTACGGCAGAAAACCCACTGCATCCGCATTTGCATGCATTCTTCCATAAGAAATATCGCACTGCTGCTCCTCAAGCTTTATGCTGTCTATTATATTTTCATTTTCATCACTTAAATAAATTGTTTCCTTACCCGCATTAATGAAGAAATTAGCATGTAAATTGCCTTCCTCCATATTCCCATCGCAAAAAATAATTAAGTATCCGTCACTTTCAATGTCAATATTTGGAAATGCCCATTTTGTAAGCTCATTTTTGGTATCAGACAAATAATATCCCTTCAGGTTTATTGCACTCTTTGTAGGATTGTACAGCTCTATCCAGTCGGCATAAATTCCGTTCTCATCCTTCCATGTGGAAAGATTATCTGCTACCACCTCATTAATCATCAGATGCGTTCCCCTGCTGCTATGTGTCTGTAACTGCAATACTTTAACATACAAAAGCACCATTATCACCGCAATCGGTACCACAACGATTAAAATTCCGTAAATCTTCGACAAATTTCTTTTTTTCATCAGCCTATGACTTCTCCTGTATATGTCACCACGTTGACTGCTTCGGTCCCATCAATCTCTTTTATTGCCTTTGCAAGCTCTGAAAGATTATTCTTCTTAAGCCCCGCCTCATAAGTAATCTCCTCATAGTCGCCTGTCGCATTCTGCATACGCACACGCCATTTTTTTGTATTTTCGTCAATCAGCTTTTCAAGCGCATCACTGTCAATTCTGTTTCCCCGCACCACAATCAGATAATTATTTCCATCATAAGCATCCCTGCTAAAGACGAAAAGCACAACTGCTATTACAGCGCTTCCGACCACGGCAACAACATACATTTCCGCTCCGCAGGAAAGTCCGATTGCAATCGCCCAAAATAGAAACGCCATATCTTTTGGCTCTTTAATCGCCGTTCGGAAACGAATTACGGACAAAGATCCGACCATACCAAGAGAGAGGGCAAGGCTTCCTCCAATGATTGTCATAACCATTGTGACAATTACCGCCAAAACTACCAGTGTCTGATTAAAACTCTTTGAATACACAACACCGGAATAGGTCTTTTTATAGACAAAATACATAAAGAGACCGAGCACCAATGCAGCAGTCATTGCGAGTACCACCTGATAAATGGAGATGCTCGAATTTGATTCAATTAAATACTTAAAAATTTCTTTTTTACTCATGTTTCATAACCATGCCTTTCTTTCATCCTAACC
>CAMWNY010000208.1 GCA_947175775.1 uncultured Lachnospiraceae bacterium
CAGATGAAGTGGGTGGGCATGATGAACAACATCAGACACTCAGCGGAGGAGAGCGTACTGACGGAACTGATTTACGTTTAGAAAGCGAAATTGACCACCTCAAAACACAATTAAATACGGAAACATCAGAGCCGGATAATGACCACGGAAGTGGGGAAACATCATTATCCGGCTCTTTCATTGCCGAGCTGCGTGCAGCTGATAATTTCATGGATATTCAGAAAGGAATCCTGTGTTCCGACGATTTCCTTATCCATAAAAGACCGGAAATTGCAGGTTATTTTCAGATGGAGCAGGATACAAGGCTGCAGACGGAGTATCTGAAAAATTCTTTCCGCATGGAGGAATTTACGGAGCTTGACATCGGGGAGATAAGGGCAGGATACCGCGCCGATGAGGACGGGCTTACCATGTGGAAAGGGCATTACCCTACCCGTGAGGCAGAAACAAAAATATCATGGGAAGATGCCCGCGTCTTTGTAAATTCCTATATCGAGGACGGTGAATACCTGCTTCCGGGGGAAAAGGCAGAGCGGATTGATACGGACGGTATGTACAGACAGCTCAATCTTTTTACCATGTTTTCAGAGCAGGTCGGCAATATCGTGATGAAACAGGCGGAGGAAAAGAGCGACATGCCGCCCATGACGGCGATACCGCAGGAACAGCTTTCTGAAATCCTGCGCAGCGGCGGGGGGAAGGAAAACAGCCGGAAACGCATCTATGCAAAATACAGGCAGGGAAAGACGCCGGAGGAAATGGCGGCATTTCTGCAAAAGGAATACGGCACTACCGGAAAAGGCTTTGAGTTTGACGGAAAGCAGATAGCGGTATGGTTCAATCAAGAGGGCATGACCGCAGGATACGGTACGTCCGCGCTGGAAAATCCGGTGTATAGCATGAACTGGCAGGGAATTGAGTCGGAAATACGCTCACAGGTGGAAAACGGGACTTACATGGGCGAAAATGAAGCGTATCTGATTGATGAAACGGAACGGAGCCGGATTGCCAGTTATGTATATTTTTTCTTCCGTGACGGAATGGGTGAAATACCGGAGAAACTTGGATTAGGTGATAAAAATGCTCCTGACAGCCATGCACATCTGATTGGGCTGCTTTCCGATCCGGCAGGTATAGATATGGTTGCCGCCCACATGGACAAGGCTATTGCGGAGCTGGAATCAGGCGAAAAGAAAATGCGCTACCGTGCTGTCTATACGCCGAAAGGACTGCGGGAGGAGCTTGCAGATTTGCGCCTGCCTAAAACAGAATATCCACTTGCGGAAAGCGTGGAGATAAAGAAAGAGGACTTTATTACACAGGACGAGATAGACCACCGTCTTGGCAGGGGGAGCGGTTATGAACATGGCGCTTTCCGCATCTATGAGTATTTCATGGAGGGGCATGACAGTAAGGATGCGGTTAAATTTTTAAAACAGGAGTACGGCATCGGCGGCAGTTCCCATGCCCTGCCGGGAAATGACAAAAGTTATGAGGATCATAACGGTAAAGGAATACGGCTGGAAAAGGGACAGATTGGAAGTCCGTATACGGAGGTTCTGCTGTCATGGAAAGCCGTGGAGAAACGTATCCGTAAGCTGATTGAGGAAGATAAGTATTTATCCCCAAAAGGCAAGGAAGCCTATGTGGATTACAAATGGGAACGGGCACAGAAGGAGCTTGAAAAAGCGCAGGCGAAGATGGAGCGTGACACAAAGGCTGCCTGCAAAGACGCCATAGAAAGGGCAATCGCTGAAAAGTTTGACGGCAGGCGGCTTCCAAAGGAAACAGCCGGGGGCGTTATCAGGGAATACGGCATTGAACGGGTGCGCTACGTACTTTCCCATACCGTCGCCCATAAAACGCAGGAACAGCGTATTTCCGATGAAAATAAGGAGTGGGCAAAGGAAACTGCGCCCTATTCCACATGGGAAACTAACGACATGGTGGTAAATTCCCACCCTGCGGTGCTGAATGGCTTTATCAATCAGGCAAGGCGCTACATTGAATGGGAAAATATTCTTGCGGCGCAGACAGCCGGACAGGAGCAGCCGAAAGAGAATGCAGTGGAGAATGTTACAGAGCTGCCCGCCCAAAACGAAGAAAAAGAAATCAGGGACAGCGATAATAAAGTTTCTGACATTGATGCGGCGGCAGTCCATGAAAAACTGGAAAACGGCGATGCAGATAAAGAAGCAGATGCCGTTAAAGAACCTGCACAGGACACCTTTGGACAGAGTGACCAAAAGCCGGAGTTGGAAACGCTACGGGGGGAAAACGCTGACACTTTAGGACATGGTGACCAAAAGGCAGAGCAGGCGGCAACTGATACTTTAGGTCACGCTGACCAAAAGCTGGATTATCAGGCTGGCGATACCGTAACCATTGAGGGGACGGAGTTTATTATCGAGGATATTTCCGACAGGGAAGTGAAGATGCGTGACCCGAAACTGCTTTATCCGGTTTTCAGGGTGGAAAGCAGGGAGAATTTTGAGCGCCTGACAGCAGAGGAATCCCCGCATACGGAGGAAAAAGAGCAGGACACTTTTGGACACACTGACCAAAAGCAGCCGGCAGCCAGTGAAACGACGGTGTATCCGGGGGATAAAAACGGACTTCCCTATGATATTGTCGTGGAGAAGCTGCATTTTGACGAACCGGAACAGGCTGAACCGGAGAAAACGCCGCAGACCGACAAATCCAGTGCCGTCAATTTCCATATTACGGACGATGCGCTCGGCGCAGGGAATGCAAAAGAAAAATTCCGAAGAAATATAGAAGCAATCCGCACTTTGGAGAAGATTGAGGGAGAAAACCGAACCGCGACACCAGAAGAACAAAAGATTTTATCACAGTATGTCGGCTGGGGCGGTCTTGCCGATGCCTTTGACGAAACAAAGGCAAACTGGGCAGGGGAATATCAGGAATTAAAAAATATTTTATCCCAACAGGAATATGCATCAGCAAGGGAAAGTACCTTAAATGCCCATTACACAAGCCCCGTCATTATCCGCAGCATTTATGAAGCGCTTGAAAAGATGGGTTTTGAGAAGGGAAATATTTTGGAACCTGCGATGGGCATCGGGAACTTTTTCGGAATGCTGCCGGAGAAAATGCAGGAAAGCAGGCTTTACGGTGTGGAACTGGACGGCATCACAGGCAGGATTGCAAGACAGCTCTATCCGAAAGCGGACATTAAAATCTCCGGCTTTGAAAAGACGGATTATCCGAACGACTTTTTTGACGTGGCTGTCGGCAACGTGCCGTTTGGTCAGTACAAGGTTGCGGATAAAAAATATGATAAGAATAACTTTTTAATCCATGACTATTTTTTTGCAAAAGCATTGGACAGGGTGCGCCCCGGCGGCGTTGTCGCTTTTGTCACGAGCAAGGGCACGATGGACAAGAAAAGTCCCGAAGTGCGCAAATATCTCGCACAGCGGGCGGAGCTTTTGGGCGCGGTCAGACTTCCGAACACGGCGTTTAAAGAAAATGCGGGGACGGAAGTCACGTCGGACATTCTTTTCCTGAAAAAGCGTGACCGTGTGATGGACATAGAGCCGGAATGGGTGCATCTTACGGAAAAAGACGGCATTGTGATGAACAGCTATTTTGCAGACCACCCGGAGATGGTCGTCGGGAAAATGGAAATGGTGTCGGGACCCTACGGCATGGAAAGCACCTGCCAGCCCGACACGTCAAGACCGTTTGCGGAGCAGCTGCGGGAGGCGGTCAGCCATATTGACGGAGAGATTGAGGCGGCGGAGATTGACGGACTTACAGAGGAAACAGCGGACAACATAATCCCCGCAGACCCTGACGTGAAGAATTACAGTTACACCCTTGTTGACGATAAAGTGTATTACCGTGAAAATTCCATAATGAAGCCCGTGGATATGCCCGATACCATGCAGGAACGGATTAAGGGCATGGTGGCTATCCGCGACTGTACGCAGGAGCTTATCAGTTTACAGTTGGAAGAATACCCTGACACAGCCATTACGGAAAAGCAGGCGGAATTAAACCGGCTGTATGACAGTTTTTCCAAGAAATACGGCATTATCAGTTCACAGACCAACAGGAGGGCGTTCAATCAGGATTCAAGCTACTGCCTGCTCTGTTCGTTGGAGAAAATCGACGACGAGGGCAATTTCAAGGGAAAGGCGGATATGTTCACAAAGCGCACAATCAAGAAGGCAGAAGTTGTCACAAGTGTTGACACGGCAACAGAGGCGCTGGCGGTGTCCTTATCGGAAAAGGCAAAAGTTGACCTTGACTATATGGCGGAGCTTTCCGGAAAAGACATTGATACCGTCAAAGAGGAATTGGCAGGCATTATCTTCCAAAATCCCGTGACGGACAAATGGGAAACCGCCGATGCATATTTAAGCGGCAACGTGCGTGAAAAGCTGGAAACGGCGAAAATCTATGCGGAGAACCAGCCGGAGTATGCCGTAAACGTGCAGGCGCTCACGCAGGTGCAGCCGAAGGAACTGGATGCATCGGAAATCGAGGTGCGCATCGGTGCGACGTGGATTGAGCCGAAATATATAGAGGACTTCATGCGTGACACCTTTGAAACGCCGCAGCATTTATTTGACAGGAACATGATGGGTATACAGTTCTCGGACGTGACGGGACAGTGGAACGTGAAAGGAAAAAATGCAGACCACGGCAATTCCCTTGTCAATATGACTTACGGCACAAGCCGGAGGAATGCCTACACGATTCTGGAGGACTCCCTGAACCTGAAGGACAGTCGTGTGTATGACACCATAGTGGAGGACGGGAAAGAGAAGCGCGTGCTGAACAAGCAGGAAACCACCATAGCATCACAGAAACAGGAAGCGGTACGCGAAGCGTTCAAAGACTGGGTATTCCGTGACGCGGAAAGGCGGCAGGATTTGGTGGGAAAATACAATAAGCTGTTTAATTCCACAAGACCACGGGAGTATGACGGATCGCACTTAAAATTCCCCGGAATGACGCCGGACATCGAGTTAAGACCGCACCAGCTTAACGCAGTGGCGCATCAGTTATACGGTGACAACACCCTGCTTGCCCACTGTGTCGGCGCAGGCAAGACGTTTGAGATGATTGCGGCGGCAATGGAGAGTAAGCGTCTGGGCTTGTGCCAGAAAAGTTTATTTGTCGTACCGAACCATTTAACGGAACAGTGGGCAGGTGATTTTCTGCGGCTGTATCCCGGCGCAAATATCTTAGCCGCCACAAAAAAGGATTTTGAGCCTGCAAACCGCAAAAAATTCTGTTCCCGTATCGCAACGGGGGACTATGATGCTGTCATTATCGGACATACGCAGTTTGAAAAAATCCCT
>CAMWNY010000209.1 GCA_947175775.1 uncultured Lachnospiraceae bacterium
TAAACGCAAAAAAGGACTAAATCAATAAAACTTAATGTTTTACTGATTTAGTCCTCAATAGATACGCAAAAGGGAAGTAATCTCTCACTTCCCTTTCGACTTAGATATAGACTTTAAGCACTATGTCTTTGAATCTATTGGCTTTTGTATACTGTGGGTGATGCGACATATATTGCTGCACATCTTCACGAGTCACCACAAAAGTTCCAAAATAGACTGGCTTATATTCTATTTTCCTACATTGTTTATAGCCGCCTGTGCCGCTGTTGTCCAATGTAGGACTCTCGATTAGGCTAACTGTTGGATCGTTTTTACGACCAGCGACCTGTAATCTCAGGTCATCATCAAATATGTTCAGTTTCCAAACAAAACAATCAGGATAAACAATAATCTCTTTTACAAAAGCATCTATCACTTCTTCCGGTATGCTGTATGTCGAGAAATTAAAATCCTGTTCTAACCCATACTTTAACACCTGCAACCGATTTTCGTATTCTTCGTCAGATACTTCTTCGTCAATTTGATATGACTCCAGTATTTTTTGGTATTTAGCTTTTTCCTCAAACAAAAATTTTTTCTTTTCCTCAAATTTTGCCCTGTCAATTTCGCCAGCCATTCTCATATCAACTAAATTATCATACTTTTTATCCAATATTGCAATCTTTCTTAAGGTTTCCTCAATCTCTCCTTGAAAATCAACCTCCCTGTCATCCATGAAATGTTTTTCAAGCATTTCATTGGCTATTTGAATGATGCTGCTCCTGTCCTGCCAAAACTTTTGAAAGACTACATCCGCCATTGCTCCTAACTTCCACCCCGGCACCATTGGCGAATCACATATCCCCTCTAAATCTAATCCTTTCTTGGTTCGGGTAGCTATACTTCCCGTTCTGATCTGCGAATAACATTGGTAACAATATTGCGGAACACCATTTACCCTCCGCCATACCCGTCTATTCATAGAAGCACCGCAGTAACATTTTAATTTCTTGCACCACACATCATTTGCCTTATGCTTTCCCCTGCGCCCTCTATTATTAACGGAACAGGTCTTAGAGTCGAGCATCTTTCTGACTTTCTCAAATTCTTCCTTTGTGATAATAGGCTGATGTTTTCCCTCTACTGCAATCTGTTCTACTTCTCCCCAATTTCTGATTTTCTTTTGTTCCAAATAATCAGGAACATATTCTTTCCTATATACAATAATGCCACAGTAAAATGGGTTATTCAAAACTCTGCTTATGTACGACGAATACCACCTTGTTAATCCTGATGAGGTTGTCCTTCCCGCTGCTTCAAGTGCAAATTGTATCTTGCGCATCCCCATTCCGTCTAAGTACATATCATAAATCATGCGGACTGTTTTCGCCTGTTCTTCATTGATTACAAATTCTTTTCCAACTCTGTCATATCCTAAAATATTTCCATTTCCATACGGCACTCCATTCTGAAATGAAATCATCTGTCCCGCTTTCACACGGGTAGATGTTTTTTTGCTTTCATTTTGAGCCAGTGTAGCCATAATTGTCAAGCGAAGCTCCCCGTCATCGTCATTCATTGTCCAAATATTATCCTCTGTAAAGTAGACCTCAACCCCATACTTTTTTAATATCCTTGTCTGCTGTAAAGTATCTACCGTATTCCTCGCAAAACGCGATACCTCTCTAGTAACAATCAAATCAAAACAACCATTTTTTGCATCGTCCATCATTTCAAGAAAACTTTGTCTTTTATTGACAGATGTTCCGGTTATGCCCTCATCGACATACCTTTTATACAGCTTCCAATCTGGGTGAAATTGGAACAGATTATCATAATATTGAACTTGATTTTCCAAAGCAGATATTTGTGCTTCATGCTCGGTGGAAACTCTTGCGTATATGGCAACTTTTCTTTCACTCATATATCCGCCTCCGTTTTCCTACATTGTTTCTTTTCATTTATATTAACATAGCATTTCTCTATTGGCAATAGATATTTTGCTTATCGTTTCTTTTTTTATATTTTTGTAGACAAGCTCTGATATTTTTCCGTCATTATAGAGATGTTTTATCAAGGCTAACGCAATAATCCTATCTGCATCTCTTATCCCTGTCTGTTCACTCGTTTTATTTTTCAATTTAATCTCCTTTCCACATTGCATAACTTTATCTGCCCATGACAAAAAAGACTCCTGTTCCTATCTCTCATCAGCAGACAAATTTTTTCAAAAATACAATACAGGTGACAGGTCATTACTCTGTCCACATCGGTCTTGCACCGTCATTCAAATTGACCGCATCACAATCCATGTTGCAATACGGAAGTATCATTATCAAAAATATGTATCATTGCCCCGTGCAACTGCTGCACATTTCGCCAGACATTCCCCGCTCCTGCCTTAACTTCAACATCAGCTTTTCATGTTCCCTCGTTCTCACTTCCATATAAATAATGAAAGCAGGCATCTCTTGGCGTGTCCGCATAGCGGCTCCACATATCCCACACGTCCTGTATGTATCTGCATATGAAATTGTCAAGGTACACCCGCAGGCTGTATGCCTGCATTTTGGATAAAATCAACTTTGGACTTGTCAGTCCAAAAAGCACATAAGCACACTCCCGTCTGCTATGAACGGTCTGCAAAAAATTATGTGCTTTAGAAGAATGACAAGTTTAGAGTTCCTGCTTATAGGGTCCGTATTTATGTATAATCTGCAGGAGTGTTTCCTTGTGCCGTTCTTCTGCACCCTCATAAACTTCTTTCAAAGTTTTTAACTCTTTTGCGGTCAGTGAATTGATATACGGAGTATAATTCTCAAGCATAAAAATCCCCCCTGCCACTCCCGGCTTGGTATAGATTGGATAACCACGAGATAAAGCCTGAATGTCGTTCTCTATTGTTCGCGCAGTAACGCCAAATTCTTCTGCAAGTTC
Organism: uncultured Lachnospiraceae bacterium; assembly: GCA_947175775.1. Lineage (GTDB taxonomy): Bacteria > Bacillota > Clostridia > Lachnospirales > Lachnospiraceae > COE1. The sequence goes on from CAMWNY010000209.1 coordinate 2,917, forward strand.
GGTTACTGTTACATGACGCTTGACAGCTAGTATGCTTACAATTTCGTTCCTGCGTTCCCATACATTCATTCCTTACCTCCTTTCTGAAAATTCTCCAAACCTATTGTAAAAGGAAACCCCGAAAATCCGTTTCGGGAATTAAAAATCTTTTTCAAAATTTTTTTTGCAAACCAGATTTCGCTTTCTATTGTTGACTTTCCGCCCAAGTGTTGCTAAAATTTGGACAGGATAAAATCACAAATTCAAAAAAGACACACCAAACTGCTATGGAACTTCTGCGGGCATTTTTGCCTGCTGTCAGTCATGGCAGTTTTTTATATTGTCATGCACCATATTCAAGAACCGGAATACCTTACAACTTTCCGAAAACGGGCGGTAACGCCCGTAAGGGTTTTGGGCAGGCTGCCTATGCAGCCTAAAACCCGCAAATCCCCTGCGGGAGATTTGCCAAGAATAGCAAGCACTGCTCACGGACGTCCGTGAGCACATTTTTCACAAACCGCTTCCCTATGGGAATTTGTGAAAAATGACTTGCAGAGGGCATATCCCCTGACCCCCTAAATACTCCCAAAACCGCTGTGCCTGACACGGCATATTTATCAGAAACCTTATAAAAATATAGAAAAGGAAAGGATAAGAACATGGAGAACAGAGACAGACAAAACAGACTGACCTTGCGTTTAAGCGATGATGAGCGGTACATACTGGAACAGAAATGGAAAGCCTCCGGAATGAAAGACAAATCCGCTTTTATCCGACACCTAATCCTGTACGGATATGTCTATGATGTAAACTACGACCATCTGCAGGAATACAACACAATCCTCTCACGCATCGGGAACAGCCTGAACCAGATTGCCAAAAGAATGAACGCCACGGGCAATGTTTATAAAGCCGATGTAAAGGAAGTAAAGGAGCTGATGAATCAGGTATGGCAATCACAAAAATCCATGCTATCCAAGCAACCGTCCATAAAGCAGTAAACTATATCTGCAACCCCGAAAAAACCGATGAGGGCATTCTCATTTCTTCCTTTGGGTGCAGCCCTGAAACCGCTGCTTTTGATTTCAAATTTGCCTTGTCAAAGACCAAACAATCCGACCCGAATAAAGCCTTTCATCTGATACAGGCATTTATGCCCGGAGAGATATCTTATGATGAGGCGCACCGCATCGGCGTGGAGCTTGCCGACAAACTTTTAGAGGGAAAATATTCCTACATCGTGTCCACACACACCGATAAGGGACACGTCCACAACCACATTATTTTCTGCGCCGCAGACAACGTGAACCATGAAAAATATCACGACTGCAAACAAACCTATCGGAGCATCCGCCGCCTGAATGATGAGCTGTGCCGGGCACATGGTCTTTCCATTATCGAGCCGCACAGAAAATCATTATCTGCAGGCGCAGGCAGGGGCAAAAGCTATCACGAATGGCAGTCTGAACAAAGCGGCACTTCATGGAAAGTCAAGCTAAAAAATGCTATTGACGAAGCCATAGAAATTGCCGATACTTACGAGGACTGCCTCAACCTGATCCGCTCCAAAGGCTATGAGATAAAAGGTGAATCCCTTGACAAAAATGCACCAAAATATATCTCTTTCCGTCCTCTTGACAGGGAGCGTTTTGTCCGTGGCAGCGAACGTTCTTTAGGTGCGGACTATACCAAAGAACGGATTGAGGAACGTATCAGGGAAAAGGGTTTAGAGCCTCCCAAAAAACGTGTTCCATTCCCAACAAGAAAGAAAAATCCTGTTAAAGATTATTCTTCCAAAAAGCTCATTGACACCACGGAAGAAAAGTTTGCACAAAGTCCCAGATTAAAACATTGGGTGGACATTCAAAACCTCAAAATTGCCGCCAGCAGTTACAGCGCGGCAGGCTCCATTTCCGAACTGGAAAAACAGATTGACGCCAAGTCAGTCCTTGCAAAAACCGCGCGTGAAAGCCTCGTAGAAACGGAGCATCAGTTAAAGGATTTAGGGCAGATACTAAAATATGCCGAACAGTATAAAAGCAACCGTATCTACCATATCCGCTATCAGAAATCAAAAGATAAGGACAGATATCTACGGCAACATGAAACGGAACTCCTGCTCCATGACGGTGCTGAAAATATGCTGAAACGCCTCGGTATTGACACCAAAAACCTCGACGTGGAAAAACTGCGGAGTGATTACAATACACTATATTCCAAGAAAACGGAGTTGCAAAAAACATATAAATCCGCAGAAAAAGAACGTAACATACTGGCACAGAAACTAAATAATATAAACTTGTATCTTGAGCAAAATCATCATTCAGCAACTAACCTTAAAAGTGTTATAGAAAACTCAACTTCTCTATAATGTTCCCATTAAAAAAGTGTCTTCGACACATCAACTCCCCTGCCCCTCATTCATGAGGGGATTT
>CAMWNY010000210.1 GCA_947175775.1 uncultured Lachnospiraceae bacterium
GTCCTAACGCCTGCTGCTCCTCTTCTTTTTGACCGTCATCCTGCGCCTGCTGCTGCGCTTCTTCCGCCTTTGCCAGCTCCTGCTCCCGTTCCTCTGTTCCCTGCGCATTCTTAGCCGTATCAATGCCCAGCTCTTCTATGTACTCCTGCATAACCTGCGGCAGGCTCTCATAATCAGTATCCGTCGGCTCGCCCAAATCACTAAAGGACATTACCGTTCCCTCAACATTCAGCTCCTGACCGGCTCCTACCAATACTTCCTCGTCCGAAACCGTTCCGTCAGGCATTACCGCTTTGGCGCTTACCGTTCCTTCAAAAACAGTCAGCTTTGTATCGGTATTCCCACTCTCATTTTTTGTCACCTCTACGCGGAAAATTGTTCCACGTACCGCCATTATGGAATTCGGCGTATTAACTTCATAAGAAGCGTTCGGTCCAAGCTTATTTTGAATTTCACTGGTAACGGAACCCTGTTTCAGGTCAATATACGTTTTCGCATCTGCATCGTCTCCTTCAGCAACAATATTCATCAACGTATCCTGCTCCGCCAAAAGGTATTTGTCATCGTCAAGTTTTAACCGCATACTGCTTTCTGCTCCAACCGTTACGCTGTCTCCCGACTGCAGCATCAGATTTTCGTACGCTGCCATTTCACCGACGCTCTCCCTTGCTATCGTCGCAATGCCGTTAACCTGATACACCATAATCGAACGGTATGCTTCGTCCTTTCCTCCCATCAGTACCACGCAGCTCACTGCGACAGCTGCCACTACCGCCAAAACCGCGCCAATCACTACTCCTGCTTTCTTTGACATTCTTTCACGACTCCTTTCCTTTCTTTTCTTTCTCAAGAACTGCTGCCGCCAAATACTCTACCAAACGGCAGTCCAGCTTTCCCTCATCCGCCATATCCATTAAAATGCCTAATGCCTTTTCCTGCGAAACCGGTTTCTTATAGGGGCGGTCCCTTGCCGTGAGTGCATCATACACATCCGCTACCGTAATGATTCTGGTTTCCAACTCCAAATCCTCGCCCTTAAGATGTCTCGGATAACCGGAACCGTCCAGCAGCTCATGATGGGACGCCGCCCACTTTGGTATATCCTCATAGTTCTTATTGAACCATACCTTACCTAATATTTTTTCCGTCATCACCACATGGTATTCCATCTGCCGGCGGTCGTCCTCCGTCAGCGTTCCCTTACGGATACTCAGACGGTCTTTTTCCCGCTTTGTCAGATACGGAAGCGGTTCGCCCGCATCATTCATATAACTGTGTCCCGCAAGCTCCTGTACACGGTCATAATCCGCATCATCAAGAACACCCTTGCCGTCTATCCTGTGAATAAAATCCAAACTCTCACGCAGATAGGAAATGCGTTTCTGATATTCCTGCTCATCAATCCTGCCTTTCATATGGTCAATCGTATAATACGCTTCCAACAATCGAAACCGCGTTTCCACCGTCCCAAGATCCCTGTCGAGCCGCGTTGCCCGATTCATAATCGACAGAGGTACCACCATTTTCCCGATGTCATGTAAAAGCGCCGCAAGCTCCAGCTTATCCTTACGGTTTTCATCAAAATAATCGTCGCTTGCGCCTGCCTGATGCTGCTTATTGATATAATCCGCAATCATTCCGGCATACTCCGCGACCTTTCTGGTATGGGAGCCGTTGTAGGGTGTACGCTCGTCAATCGCGGTTGACATTGCCTCCACAAACGAACGCAGCTGCCGCTTAACCTCCTGCACATATTTTAAATTTGTCATTTCAATCGCTGCCTGCGCGCCAAGCGAACGAATGATAATTTCATACTCCGAATCAAACGGAATCACTTTCCCCTCTTCGTCCATTGCGTTGAGCAGCTGCAGCACGCCAATCAGTTCATCTTCATTATTTTCAATGGGAATCACCAAAAGCGACTGTGTGTGATAACCGGTCAGTGCATCGTACTTTTTCGGTCCCGAAAAATCAAAACGGGTGTTATCATATACATCGGGAATATTAATAATTTCCCGATGCAACGCGGCATAAGAGCATACATTGCGCTCCGTCATCGGAACCGGCGGCATGTCGTCAATCAGTTCACCGTCCTCACCGCGGCTGATATGTTGGGACAGCGTTTTCATAATCTTGAAATGCAGCTTACCGTCCTCAAAAAGATACAGTGTACTCGCATCACAGTGCGTAATATCCATTCCGCTTTCTAATATAGATGCCAGCAGATGATCCCGATTTTTTTCGGTAGACAGCTTAATGCCAATATTCAATATTTTCTTTAGTTCTGCATTTGTCGGTTTTACTTTTTCCTCTGTCATTGTCCACATAAATAATCATGCCTTTCCGTAACCTGCGAATTTTGGTTTTCACAATACTTCAATCCGTATTTTCCACAAAAGGATACAGTTTATTTTTTTTCAGATATTCCATAGAGCGTCTCTGCCGCCCCAAATCTTTCATCTCAATCAAAACGCTTGCCTTTACCTGAAACCTGCGCATTTCACGGTCAAATGCCTTCCAGTCGATTTTCCCTGTTCCGATCTCCTGATGCAGGTCATTTACCTCGTCGTTATCATTAATGTGCATATGGCGGATATAAGGCGCCAAAGCCTCTACCCACTGTTCTCCTGCAATGTCAGTAACCGCAGCATGGGCATAATCAAGGCAGACGCCAAAACGCGGCTCATGCTCCAGCCGTTTTGCAAGCTGCGCCAAAATATCGGGCGCTTCGTCAAACATATTTTCCATATATATCTGCTGTTTCGGATACTCCTGCAATAATGCCCCGAAAAACGCCTCGTTGACGTCCAGCCAGTTGTTAAGGTACCGTTCATCGCGGAAGCCATACAGCCTGCCCGTATGAAATACAACGCCCCGCACTCCCAGTTCCCGCGCAATCTCCATCGACTGCCTGATCCGGCGCTCCGATGCCTGCCGGATTAGCGAATCCTCACTGTGAATGGTAATGTCCAAAAACGCACCGTGCATCGTATCCCGCGAACGGTCGCGCGGCTGTTTTACATAAAACGAAATCAATTCGTCAATCTTCCTTTTGTCATCCAATACTGCCGGATTAAAAAAATCATTATATTCAAAGGCGGCGTGATAATCTTCCGCCAGTTCCAGCGTTTCCTCGATCCGGCTTCTGTCCGGAATGATGTGCAGCTGTTCCATTTATTTCACCTCATCTAACTGATATACAAATACACCCTGCGATTTGCCTTTTAACGGGATTTCTCCAATCGGCGTGACCTCTACCCGGTCTTTCACCGCCTCATAAACTTCCCCGCTGATTAAAATCTGTCCCCGCTTAGCATTACTCTCTAAGCGCGCTGCTGTATTGACGGTATCGCCGATTGCCGTATAATCCATACGGAAATCACAGCCAATATTGCCGACAACCGCGTTACCGCAGTTGACGCCGATTCCAAAGCCTACGCTTTTCCCAAACCGCTGTTCAAATTTCTTGGCAATCGCGTCCGCGCCCGCTTTCATATCGCACGCCGTACAGACTGCCTTATAAATATAATCTTCCAAATCAAACGGCGCATTAAACACAGCCATTGTGGCGTCACCCACAAATTTATCCAGTGTCCCGCCGTTTTGGAAAATGGAATTTGTCGTAAGACTTAAGTACTCATTTAAAATTTCCACAACCTCTTCCGGTTTCAGACTCTCCGACATCGTCGTAAATCCACGAATGTCCACAAACAAACACGCGATATGACGGTTCTCGCCGCCAAGCACCAGCTCAAAATCTTTATCCTTGCTGATTTTATCTACAACCTGCGGCGCAACATACTGTTTAAATACGTTTACAACTTTCTGCCGCCGCATGATTTCCTGCACATATCCATAAATCAAATGTACTGCATATATCATGAAAAACACAACAGGGAGTAAAATAACAGGCGGCACCCATCCGCGCGCATACAGTATTACCGCAAAAACGGGTCCTGCCGCCACTGCAGCAATCAACATCAGAATTGTCGCAGGAACAATTTTCATCCGCCGTATTACAAGGTAAAACACCGCTGCAAGCGCTGCCGCAAACATTGCAAAAATGCCTGTCGGCATCTGCTGCTGCGTTTTTTTCTCCAATAGCGCCTCCACGATATTTGCCTGAATTTCCACTCCGTACATCTGCGTTCCATGCGAAATCGCCGGCATATAGGAATCCTGCATTCCTGCCGCATATGCGCCCACAAACACAATGGCGTCTGCAAAGACTGCCGGATTGACCGTTGCATCCATAACATCTGTCATGGAAATCGTGCTGTAACATCCCGTTTTGCCGGAATAAGAAAACAGATACTGGTTATTTTCGTCTACCTTGGGCCATTCTGCCGATGCTCCTCGCCCTTCCTGATATGTTTTATATGCCTGGGAAGCAAGGCTGTAACTGCGCTGCCCCTCCGCATCGTCTATGTATGCCATCGCACGGCGCACATAACCGTCCGTGCCGACCAAAGTGTTGGCGTATCCCTGCTTTGTCGCTTCCCGCAGCGCCTTATATGGCATAATCACGCCGTCCACATGGTATTTATTGAATGTCACTCTGCCGTTTTCGCCATACTCCGGCTGTTCCTTAAAACGGTACGACATCGCCGTCACAACATTTCCCGCCTCCCGGCAGGCTTCGGCAAACGCCGCATCACCCTTCTCGTCGCCCTTTTCACTGAAAATCACATCGAATGCAATCACCGCAGGTCTTGTCTGCGCGTCTTTATTCAAAATCCGCACCAAATCCGCCGAAAGCTGCCTGCTCCACGACGTAATCGAACCATACTGGGCAAGCGTTTCATCGTCAATTGCAATGATATAAATATTTTTGCTGGCAACGGACGCGCGCTGACACAAAGCATCCGATACCATGACATCTATGGAGTATCCTGCCCGCGCAAAGCCAAGCAGTCCTGTCACCGCAGCAATCAGGAGTGCAATAATCGCCGTGCGCAGCTTTTGTTTCTTTTCCACCGGTTTTTCATGTTCCTTTCGCATGGTAACCTTTTACATGTTATTTTTTACTGGAAAATTGTAACATGTAAAAAAATTACATATTCTCACTTTTTATTATATCGTACTGCATTTGAAAAACAAGTAGCTATCGCACAATTTTGCGCTTTTGCACAGTATTTTTGTGATTTTTTTGTCAAAATGTTTTATACTATTGGAATTTCCAGTTAAACACCCCGCAGCAGTCGCCAAATGCCTGCAAGCAGTCATTTGGCTCGTTGCCCGTGGGAATAAAGATAAAAAGAACATTTGTGACTTAAATAAAAAAGAGTCCGGCTCGCCGGACTCTCGCGCCGGAGCGCGGTTGCTTTAG
>CAMWNY010000211.1 GCA_947175775.1 uncultured Lachnospiraceae bacterium
CGTATCTTCCCGACGCGGAGTGCATCGGCTGCGCACCGTTTTCGGACAAATCTATAATGGAAAGCCTTCTGTGCCCAAACACCACTCGCTTGTCATCGCTTGCCCAAATACCGCCCGCATCGGGACCGCGGTGGTACATTCTTTGATTCATGCGCTCAATATTTTCCTTCCAGTTTGCAGCGTTGTTGCAAAAGCCTGCGATTCCACACATAGTAATAACCTTGCTCCCTTCACACTCTTTATGGCATCTATCTTATCACAATTTCGTTATAATTCCTAGTATTGACCTGACAAAATAATTTAAACCGTAACAGTTCAGCCTTCGGCTTCCTGTTACTTTAAACCCCAAAATGAGGGACAGCACATGTGCCGTCCCCCGCTTGCGTTTGTTCTATCTTGTTACTTCAACAGGTATTATGATTACGATTCCCGATCCGTCTCTTGGCGTGACAATAATCTCCGCTTCACCGACCTTTTTTCCGGTAATCTTTCCCTTTGCATTGACCGTCACAATCTTTTTATCGCTGCTTGTATATACAAGCGTCTGATTGGTGGCGGTAATCGGAGCTATTTTAAACTCTTTTGCAATCTCTATTGTTTTTCTCGTTCGCAAATTCAAAGTAATGCCATCTTTAATTTTATCAGAAGGCGTAAGGGTTTTAATAAGCTTTCCGACATATACCTTTACCTTTCCCGATTTTTTGCTTCCGTCAAGCGCTGTCGCGGTAATCGTTACCTCGCCGCTCTTTAGCCCGGTAACCACCCCGTTCTCATCAACTTGGGCAATCTTTTCATTGCTTGATTTCCAGCTTACGCGTTGGCTGCCGATTTCTTCATATTCTTTGCCAACCTTTGCATATAAATTTGCCTTTAGCGCAGCCGTATTAACCGCTGTGCTTAAATCAATACCGATTACATCCTGATACTCACTGTCCGGCAGCTCAGTACCTGGATTCGTTTTAACAATCTCAACCTTGCTTACCGCACGGTCAACAAATACCGTAAAACTGCAGCTTACATCGCTGTTGTCCGCCGCCGTTGCCGTGATAATTGCAACGCCTTCCGATTTGCCTGTTATTTTCCCGTTATTTTTGTTGACACTGACAACTGACGGGTCGCTGCTCTCCCAGTTCGCCTTCTTCATTGTGCAGGAAAGCGGTTTGTAGTCGATGTTGAGCTGAACGGATTTTTTATGGCCTAAGTCAATGTTGCCGATGCCTCCTGCCGGACTCATGCCTGTAATCTGCTTTGTGATAACAAAAGTTACTTTTCCCTTTTTGTTGCTTCCATCACCTGCTGTCGCCGTAAACGAGACTGTTCCGTTTTTCTTAAAATCCACATAACCGTATTCATCCAGTTCGGCAATTCCTTTATTGGAAGATTTCCAAGTGACATCCTCACTTACCGCACCGTCCAGGAGTGCATCAAGACGTATGGTGTTCGATTCCTTGTAACCCTTCATAAGGTCAACTCCGATTTTCTCGCCGGTAACAGTATAACCATTCATTGTTATGTCGACCTGGCTTACAGGATCTCCTACTTCGATTACATATGTATCGGAATTTCCTTTTCCATTAATACCATCAATCGCTGTCGCTACAATATTGACCGTTCCTGACACGCCTTTACATGCCGTCACCTGTCCCTTGTTGTTTACTTTCGCAATCGATTCATTATCGGATGCCCAGTCCACCGCTACGCTTCCCGTCGAAAGCTTCATCTTCTTTCCATTGGCAAGACGGTGCCCCGGTCCTGTAATTTCCACATATGGGTTTGTGTTTGTGACGGTCATTGTCACATACTCACTTTTTTCATATCCCTCTGCAGTCGTTGCAGTGATTTTAACCGTCCCTGCCTTATGAATTGTAACAATTCCAATGCTGGAATCGTACTCTTCCGGCTCGATTGATGCAATGCTTTTGTCTGAAGTGCTCCACTTAATGTCCATAGGCACACCATCCCTGATGCTGGAACCATTGCTCAATTCTGCCCTAAGACGCAGTACATAGTTCTTTCTGTTGGATAAGTCAATATCATCATAACCGGAATTGTCTTTCACATATTTTCTCTTATTTTTCGTCGATATTGTACAGTTATCATATGCGTTGATGCTGACGTCATTTTTTTCTTTTATCACATATATTCTGTGCTCTGCAATAACGCCGCTTCCGTCGACTGCCTCTGCCGTGATAATCGCATCGCCGTCTTTGATTCCTGTAACAAGACCGTCTTCCTCAACCGTCGCAGCTCTCGGATTATCGCTTTTCCAAATAACAGCCTTACTTGTCGCGTCTTTATTGCCAACCTTTGCTTTGAGCTGCAGCTCCTGATCGATACCTACATAATGTCCGCCTGTTATTTCAATATTTTTTACAAGCGTACCGATATTAACCGTAATGCTCGCCTTTCTGCCGCTTCCGTCTACCGCAGACATTGTTATCGTCGTTCTTCCAAGCGCTTTTGCCGTGATAACGCCATTTTCAACTGTCGCAATCTTTTCATTGCTTGACTTCCATTCGACATCCTGACATGCCGTATCCGGAAGAATCCTGGGAACAACCGTATAGGTCCCTTTATCATCATCCGGGTCAAGACCGATCGTTTTCCCCGTAAGGATTTTATCATTTTTAATATTGTCATCACCGTCAGGCTCCATAATATCAAAATCTTCCACAGGATCTTTTACCCATATCGCATGGGTTCCTGACGCACCGCTTCCGTCATTTGCAGTCGCCGTAATCAGTACAAAACCTGCCTTGATTCCTCTGACCTCACCGGTATTTGGATTGACACTTGCAAGATCCGGAGCAGATGATGTCCACCGGATATTCTTATTTTGGGCAGACTTTGGATAGACGGTCGCCTTGAGCTTAATCGTCTTTCCTTTCATGACAACATTGCTTCCCTCAATATCAACATTGGATGCGAGAGATGTTACATTGAGCGTCGTGGTTGCAGTCGTTTTGCTGCCGTCCGTTGCGGTCGCCGTAATCGCCGCAGTACCCATTCCTTTTACCTGAATCGTACAGGTTCCGTCCTCATTGTCTTTAAAATCCGCTACTTTTGTGTTGCTGATTTTCCATGTAACCATCTGTGACGCGTTGTCCGGTTCATTTACCGTCATAAGGCTAAAGGTCATATCGTCCTTTTCCGGATCTATGCCGATATTCTTTCCGCTGAGATTATTATCCCTGTTGGTATCATCTGTTCGGAAAATCTTTATCTTTTCCACCTTGGGCTTTATGATAAATTCAACCTCGCAGGAAGCCGCGCCCATATCCAATGCTTCAGCTGTGAGCTTAACAATCGTATCCTGTGCAACCTTTTTCGCAGTCACAATCAGAACATTTGTTCCTTCCTCTACTTTTGTCAACTCTATTGCATTTTTATTTGTGTTTGTCCATTTTAATTTTTTCTCTGTCGCATCAACGGGATTGTATGTTGGTACAAGCTTAATACTCGTTCCCTCTGCAATCTCTATTCTGCCATTCTTATCAACCGATACGGTACCTTTGCCATCCATCGGTTTTGGTGTAAAGGAAAGCTCCTGTATAATACGCCTTACTTTTACCGTTGTTTTTCCGGTAACCGGCTTGCCATCCTTATTTGTGCTTCCGTCTGCCGCGGTTGCCGTGACAGTTGCCTCACCGACTACGCGTCCCTCCGCTTTTCCGCTCTCATCAACATTAAATTTCAGAATATAACTGTCGGAAGAGCTCCATTTTACTTTTTGGTTTGCCGCCTTTGGTAAAATGGACGCAGAAAGCGTATCGGTAGGCTCCGAAAGCTTTGTCTCTCCAACCGCAATAAACTTCTTCATGCCAAGGTCATAAATAACTGTCTTATCCGTGACATCTTCTCTTCCTGCCTGCACCGATACCTTTTCCGCAAGCGGCTTTACCGTAACCTTTAAGATACTTGTAAATGTCGTTTTATGATCCGGATAAATCAAAGTGCACATAATATCCACACTGTTTTCATCCAGCTGTGCAGTCGGTTTCAATCCGTCAAGCCTTACCGCATTGACATTGACCAAATCTGTTCTTCCCGTTACTTTTACATAATCCGGTCTGTTGGTTGCCCACTGCACTACCGAATTCTTGGGCGCCTCCGAGCCAAATACCGCCTGCACCGTAACCGGCTCATTTACGGATATGGAAAGTCTTGTAATCTCTGCCGTATTCTTATCGTCGTAAAGCTTAAATCTTACAATATTCTCCTTATCCGAAACATTGACTTCAAAAGTCAATTCCTTATCCAACGAACTGTCAGCCATTGTGACCGTAATTTTTGCCGTTCCTTCACTGACTGCCTTCACAATTCCCGCATCGTCAACCGTCGCTACGGATGAATCACTGGAATGAAAAGAGAGTGCCGTATTTTCCGCGCTTTCCGGCACAAACCGAACCTTTTCTTTCAGGTTAAACGTTTCCCCTCTCACAAGGGTCACTTCAGTTTGTTCTAATATAATATCCTCGACAAGTTTGCCGCTCTCCCAACCGGCATAAAGCACTTCTGACTTCGTAACACTGTCTGAAAAATTGTATTTTACTGTACATGCTTTATCTTTGAACCATCCCATGAAGGAAGCGCCTCTCTTTACAGGAGAGGAAGGTTCTGATACGAACGCGCCGTTTTGCGATACTGAAAAATAAACATCCGCACAGCCGCCATTTGGCTCATACACCAAAACATATTTGCGTGTTTGGGCACGCTGTCCCTTTATTATGGGATATCCGTCATTGATGCTGCCGTCATCTGATGCAAAACTGTCTCCTAAAACAGCGACCGTATCTGCACTTTTGAGCTCTCCGGCTGTTCTCTTTGCGTCTTCCGCCGTTACTGCACCGCTTTCCCGATAACAGAGCGTGTCACTTCTGCCCTCCAAAAACAGGCAGTTTGCAAATGAAGCTTCTTCCTCTGCGCCCATAAATCCCGCAATCATTGCAGCATACGGATGGAAGCTTTCCGTGCTTTCTGCCGCAGATATATTGCCTGTATTGTATACATTGTTGATGCTGCCTCTGTAAAGAACACCAACAATTCCGCCGATATTTTTTGTTTCCGCCGCACCGTTTATTCCTGCCGTATTATAACAGTTTTCAATTTTTAAAGTAACATTTTTGGAAGCTGCGCCAAGAATTCCGCCAATGCCTAAATTTCTGCTGCTGCTATTTGCCTTTGCATCAATTCTTCCTTTATTAAAGCTGTTTTGAATCAGGTTTGTTTCATCATCGCCCGTTCCGTTAAAAAGTCCGATAATACCGCCGACGTTTTCAGAACCTGACACGCCCGCATAGTTTCCGCAATCCGTGCC
>CAMWNY010000212.1 GCA_947175775.1 uncultured Lachnospiraceae bacterium
TGAATCTTGCAACGCTTGGATTTGAAAGCCCTGATATTAGAAAGTTCCAGGCAGGCATTACCCAGATTGAGATTGCCGGAGACCGGCTTGGCACACTGTTTATTTATAAGTGTAATGAACAGTATGATATTGACGACATTATTCTCTGTGAATACGGCGTGACTGTGGTGGGGCTTGAGATGCTCCGGGCAGTAAGCGAAGAGAGCGCGGAGGAAAACCGCAAGGTTGCGGTTGTAAAGTCGGCAATTTCTACGCTTTCGTTTTCCGAGATGGAGGCAATTACGCATATCTTTGATGAATTGAATGGTACGGAAGGTATTTTGGTAGCAAGTAAGATTGCAGATCGTGTAGGTATCACAAGAAGTGTGATTGTCAACGCGCTTCGTAAGTTTGAGAGTGCAGGTGTGATTGAGTCACGTTCTTCCGGAATGAAAGGAACCTATATTAAGGTATTAAATGATGTTGTCTTCGAGGAAGTAGATTCATTAAAGCGCCAGCTGAATAAGTAAATTTGTTGAATAATTAAAAAAATTAGAACAAAAACAAAAAAGCCTGTTTTTTAAGAAAAAACAGGCTTTTTTGTGCAAAAAATGAAAAAATACAGGCGTTTACATAACAAAATAAACAAAATTAACATAATATTGTAGAAATAAGAAAAAAATACTTGAAATATTCTGAAAATAAAATATAATAGAGTAAGGAAATAAAAATATTATGTAAATCCGTTTTGAAACGATTTGCAAAAAACAGTTTAGAGGAGGAAAAGCATGTTAAGTAATTCGAATGTATTTGATTACATCAATGTAATGAGTACAGCGTTGGACGCGACAGCAAAAAGGGAAGCGCTGATCTCAAATAACATTGCAAATGTAAACACACCAAACTACAAGAGAAAAGATATTCGCTTTGAGACTGAGCTCAAACATGCCTTTGTAAGGGCGAATGGTGAAGATGTGGATTTCAAGGTAAAAGACATTGACCTTGAGGCGCTTGGAAATCCTGAAACTTACACGGACTATGCGGAGCTTTCTTACAGGTATGATGGAAATAACGTGGATATCAACACAGAAAACGGTATTGCGGCAGCAAACCAAATTAAGTACAATGGTCTTATGGATCTTGTCAATAAGGATTTTGCACAATTGCAGTCTGTACTTAAGTAATGGACGGCAAAAACTTTATTTTCTGCGCAAGCAATGCAAACAGTACAAATATTATGCGGATGCCCTCGTTTGTGGGCTGAGCAAGAAATGGAGGTTATTGGAAAATGGGAATTTTTGACACGTTTGACATTAGTGCATCGGGCATGTCGGCGGAACGGTACCGTATGGATATTATTTCTCAGAATATGGCAAATGCGAATACAACGAGAACGGAAGACGGTACGCCATATGTTAGGAAAGTTGTTACTTTTCAGGAAAAAACAAATGTAAAAGAAAGAAAATTTTCACATATGCTTGATACGGCTTTTAGTAATTTGAGCGGCAGACCTATTGGTTATGTGAATTCAGCAGAACTTTCCGTGCAGGGCAAGGGAGTAAAAATCGGGGGTGTCTATGAGGATACATGGACCAAGGAAGTTATGGCATATGATCCGGAACATCCTGACGCTGATGAGAATGGGTATGTACATTATCCAAATGTCAATGTAATAACGGAAATGACAAATATGATTGATGCAAGCCGAGGATATGAAGCAAATCAGGCAGCGTTTGAGGCAACCAAGGCAATGGCGCTTAAGGGGCTTGAAATGAATTAATGGTTTAGGGGGAGAAAAGAATGACAGTTACAGCAGCAAACGATATTGACAGTTTATACAATGTAAGTTCGGATGCCGTGCGGGATACCCTATTTGGAAATAAAACACAGGAAAAGGACGATAGTAATATTTTCGATACTTTTTTGAACGCGGCGGTGCATAATATTAATGATACGAATATTGCCCTCTCTAATAAGGAGAATGAACAGCTCAAGTGGGCGATGGGAATTTCAGAAAATACACATGATCTTACAATTGCAGTAGGAAAAGCAGAAGCAGCCTTGAATTATACCGTGGCGCTTCGCGATAAGCTGCTTGATGCATATAAGGAAATTATGCAGATACAGATTTAATAAGGGTTGATAAAAAACGCACAGTCCCTTTAGGGGTAAAGAGGGACTGTGCAGGAACGATAGGGGATTAGGAGAAGGAGACTTAAGATGGTTGACAAGGTATTGGATTTTGGAAAGAAGCTTTTAGAGCAATTTAAGGAATGGTGGAACAAATTCCAGCCGAAACAGAAAACACTGATAATCGGAGTCATTGCAGTCGTATTGCTTGCAATCGGTATTTTGATTGCGGTGCTTACAATGAAGAAGTATGAACCTCTTGTAACTTGTGAGTCCACAAAGGAAGCTGCTACAATCAGAGATTTGCTTGATGGAGAAGATTTGACTTATAAAGTATCGACAGACGGGTTACAGTTTGATATACTGTCAACACAGGTAGCCGATGCAAATTTACTGCTTGGCGCAAACAATATTCCAACGGCAGCATATACGCTTGATGATGTGCTTGACGGTAAGTTCTCAACTACTGAGGCTGATAAACAAAAGCGTTACAAACTTTATCTTGAAACACAGATTGAAGAGGATGTAGAGAGCATGAGAGCGATTAAGACTGCTTCATGTCAGCTCACAATTCCGGAAGATAATGGAACATTAATTGCACAGAACCTTGATACATATGCGAGCGTGCTTTTGGAACTCAACGAGGGCGTGGAGTTTACCGAGGACAATGCGGCTGCAATTGCAAGGCTTGTTGCAACAGGACTTGGAAATGGAACGACAGACAATATTACAATTACAGATGTAGACGGAACAATTTGGTTTCCGGTAGAACAGACATATTCGACAATTGAGAAAGCGGACACAATGCTGATGCTTAAGCAGGAAGCGGAAAGCCTGATTAAAAATGAAGTCAGACAGGTGCTTTTGGGAACAAACGAGTTTAATCAGATTGAAGTCGGCACAAATATTTCAATGGATTTCTCACAAAAAGAAATCACACAGCACAATTATACACCCGCAGAAGGAATGGAACAGGGTGTGTTCTCACATGAGGAGCTCTATACATCGAATACACAGGATGGATTGGGCGGCGTTCCAGGCACGGATTCCAACTCGGAGACGGATTACCTCATCAGTGAGCAGACGGGAACAAACGCAAATACATATGAGCACAAAAGGGATTATCTCCCAAATGAGGAGATTATAAAGACAACGGCAGCGACCGGAACGATTGTATATGATAGTAGTACCGTATCGGTAGCGGCAGTGAAATATCGTATCGTAAGAGAGGATGATGTAAGACTTCAGGGACTCTTAGACGGTATCACATGGGAAGAATATAAACTTGCTAATAATGCAAAGACAAAAATAGAGTTAGATGACGAGCTCATTAGTATGGTGGCAAACGCAACCGGTATACCGGTAAGAAATGTTACTTTTGTGGCGTACGAGGAAGTACAGTTTATTGATACGATTCAGGAGAAGATTTCTTATAAGGATATTATTCAGATTGTACTGATTATTATTATCCTTGCGCTTTTGGCATTCGTAGTAATTATGAGCTTGAGAACAAAGAGAGAGGTCGAGGAAGAGGAAGAGCTTGCGGTTGAGGATTTGTTACAGTCAAATCAGGTAGACCAGCTTGAAACCATTTCGACAGAACAGAAATCTGAGGCAAGGAAGCTGATAGAAACATTCGTAGAAGAAAATCCCGAGGCAGTTGCAATTCTTTTAAGAAACTGGCTTGAAGAGGATTGGGGGTAATTTATCATGGCTGATAAAGAGGAATTAAAAGGAATACAGAAAGCGGCGATACTCTTAATCGCGTTGGGACCTGAAAAGTCCTCTCTGATATTCAAGCACTTAAAAGAGGACGAAATTGAGGATTTGACGCTCGAAATTGCAAATACAAAGAGCGTGACCATACAGGTTAAGGAAAAAGTCATCAACGAATTTTACGAGGTCTGCCTTGCGCAGCAGTATATCGCGGAAGGCGGTATCGGGTACGCGAAGGAACTTCTCGAGAAGGCGCTCGGTACAGACAAGGCGATGGACGTTATCGGAAAACTGACTGCATCACTGCAGGTAAAACCATTCGAGTTTGTCAAGAAGACAGACGCGTCACAGCTTTTGAACTTTATACAGGATGAGCATCCGCAGACCATTGCACTTATTTTATCATACCTGTCGGCAGCCCAGTCCGCGACTATCTTAGGCGCACTGGCGCCCGAAAAGCAGGCGGATGTGGCAAGACGTATTGCGACTATGGACCGAACAAGTCCTGATGTCATCAAGGAAGTGGAGCGTGTGTTAGAGTCAAAGCTTTCTTCTTTGGTAAACCAGGATTACACGATTATCGGTGGTGTCGATGCAGTCGTAGAGATTTTGAATACGGTAGACAGAGGAACAGAAAAACACATTATGGAAACACTCGAGGTCGAGGAGCCCGAATTGGCAGACGAGATCAGAAAGAAGATGTTCGTATTCGAGGATATCCTGTTGCTCGACGACCGTTCTATCCAGCGTGTGCTTAGGGATGTTGATAACAATGACCTTGCGATTGCATGTAAGGGTTCTGCGGAGGAAGTGCAGAACGCAATCTTTAACAATATGTCAAAGCGTCTTGCTGAGATGATTCGTGAGGATATGGAATTTATGGGACCTGTCCGTATGAAGGACGTTGAGGAAGCGCAGCAGAAGATTGTAAATATCATAAGAAAGCTCGAGGATTCTGCTGAAATCGTTATTTCTCGAGGCGGAGGTGACGAGATCGTTGTATAATAATGGCGGTGTACTAAAATCAGGCTGGGTTGTAGTCAATCCGGAAAATACAAGAATTATAGATTCTAATGCAAGAGCCGAGGCAAAGCTCAAAGAGATTGCCTTGGAGCTTGCAAGGCAGTGTGGCGAAGAGCCGGAGTTTACGGAAGGTTTTACCCAAGGAATCAATGCTGTGGAAGTTTCCGATCTGATGCGTGATGAGGAAGGCAATATTATTGGTTACGAACAGGAAGATGATTTTGCGCAGGAGCAGTTTGCTGAGCCTGTGGCAGCAGCTCCCGTATATGAGGAAGTGATTGCACAGGCGCAGGCGGAGATTGAAGAGATGAAACAGCAGGCTGTTGCGGAGATTGAAGCGATGCGTGCGCAGGCTGAGGAAGCAGGAAGAAACCAGGGTTACCAGGAAGGGCTTGAGCAAGGTAAGCAGGAAGTTGTTGCTCTGTGGCATCATTAGGGGCTTAACAGTTTTGCGGAAACAAGCGACC
>CAMWNY010000213.1 GCA_947175775.1 uncultured Lachnospiraceae bacterium
CTTTTCGGCAAGCCATTCCAAAATACCCAGTGTCTTTAAACGCTCCCATGTCTTTACGTCCGTGAGCATATGCATCAGATAATATTCTACATGGTCGGTTTTAAGCCGGTTTAGCTGCTCCGCAAAGTATTTCTCCATGCTGTTAGCATTTTTAATCAGGTAATGCGGCAGCTTTGTGGCAATGCTTACCTTGTCACGGATGCCGTTTTTGGCAAGGATTTCTCCAAGCGCCGCCTCGCTTCCGGGATAGACGTATGCGGTATCATAATAATTGACACCTGCGCGGTACGCCTCCATAATCTCTGCTTCCGCCTTTTCCATATTGATTTTTCCGCCGCTCTGCGTAAAGCGCATACAGCCGTAACCTAATATTGAAATTTCATTTCCGTACCGGTCTTTGCGATAATTCAAATCCGTTCCCTCTTGCTTTCTTTCCTATTATTTTTCTACAGCTCCTAAGTATAGCACAGGTGTAAAACAGTCCGCAAGCAAAAACAGTCGAATAAACCATCCTAATCATCTGCCGTTGTCATCAGCAATTACCGGATACGAAATTGACTAATCAAATGGTTGAGCGTTTTGGATTGATTTGACAATTGGGTTGAAACCGCAGCGCTCTCCTCGGCAGCTTCGGAATTTGACTGGATCACTTTGGAGACTTCTATCACTCTCTTTTCCACGGAAGCAATCATTTCCGACTGCTGAACGCTTGCAAGTGCAATCTCGTCCATTAACGTCTTTATTGACTGGATACATTCATTGATAACCTGCATCGCGGAAATGGCAAGAGTTGTCGATTCCGTACCTGTTTTCACGTCCTGAATGGACTTACCGATTAATGTACCGGTATCGCTTACGGCTTCGGTGGACTTTGACGCAAGATTCCGAACCTCCTCCGCCACGACGGAAAAGCCTCTTCCCGCACTGCCGGCGTGTGCGGCTTCCACTGCGGCGTTTATCGCAAGGATATTTGTCTGAAACGCAATATCCTCAATGGTCTTTATAATACTGCTAATCTGCATTGACGATTCGTCAATATTTTTTGTGGCAATTTTAAGCTGTTCCATTTTGGTATCAGCCTCCGCCGCATAGCCTGCCGCCCTGTCAACCAAATCGCTGGCATTGCCGCAGCGCACGGCGCTGTTTTGTATCTGCTCCGTAATATCCGTGATATTGGATGCCAGTCCGTCAATCGAAATTTTCTGCTGCATAGTTCCCTGCGACAACGCCTGCGCTCCTACAGATACCTGATTTGCACCGCTGTCCACCTGATTTGCAACCTGCGCAATATCACACATAACATCCGTCAGATGCATACGGATACTTTTTAAGCTTTCCGCAAGCACTTTAAAATCACCGATATAATATGCTTCATTTTTTGCAACATCCACGGCGATATTTCCGTCCGCCATTTCCCCTAAAATCCGTCCAATGTCCTCAATCGTCTTTCGCAGACAGTCACAAACATGATGTATTGTCTGTGCAATCATACCGATTTCGTCTTTTCTGCCATAAAACGGCTCCAATTCCGTATCGGCTGACAGCTCCAAATTTCCCAAACGCCAAATTGCGTGTTCCATTATCATAAGCTCCCTGCCCTCCCGATACAAAATGAGCAGTGTGACAAAGATAACCACCAGTGCTACGGTCGCGCATAGAATACCCACCGTATCGCGTATCGTCCCCACTTGCGCGTAGACTTCCGCCGCATCGTCATGCACCATAAAGACCCAGTTCCTGTCTTTTAAATATTTATAAACAACCAGCTGGCTGACACCGTTTTCATCCTCATAAGCATATGTGCCTGCCTGTGTATCGCCGTCCGCCTTAATTTTTTGCAGGATTTCCAAATACCCCTTATCGGTTGTCTGCGTATTGAGCAGTGTTTCATCCATATGATACAGATACGTTCCTGTGTCGACATTTAAAAACACATATTCGCTGTTCGGCAGACCCTCGATATTCAGCCCAAGCAATACGTCCATAAGACGGCTTGCATAAACACCGGCGCCCACGTAACCGATGCATTCCTGCCCCTCAAAAATCGGATAATACATAGAAAGAATCATGCTTCCGGTTCCTGGAGATTTCATGATTCCCAAGTTGGTCAGCTGCGGCTGTGCCAAAATCGTATTGTGAAATTCGTCCAACGCTTCACCGGTTCGGGTTGTCATTCCGATTGCTCCCTCAGAGGTATGCGTCAGAACGTATGTATCAGGCGTTGCGATATACAACCCCTCAAAGGTACCCTTTACTGCGGCAAACGCTTCCGTATATTCCTGCGCATTTTTCAGTAAAACAGGGTCCTCCGGATTTTCAAGCAGTTCACGGACTTCACTGCCCAGTGCAAACGCCGTCATATATTCTTCCGCAGAAGCTACATAATCATTAATGATAGACGCCCGCGATTCCACGGCGTCAATCATTTGGTTGGTAATATCGTTTTCAACCATAGCAGCAACGCGTCCGGACACAATACGCCAAAGCAGCAGCATTCCCATAAAAGTAATTATTGTAGTGATAATGCCGATGCGTGTGGCAAGTTTTCGATTGGCTAGAAATTTCATAAGACTTTCCCCCACAATAAAAATTTTCATTATAATTTTGATACCACTTTGTATTTTATGGCAGAAATATTTTATCACGGGTTTTCTAATTTTTCAAGTATTCTGATTTTCATTTTGTGCATTCTGCACAATTACTGTACAATTCTGTACAATTTTTTAAGTCAGTCCGGTTTATAAAATCCTGCAATTTCTTCATCCGTTCTTTTTGCAGCTCTCTTATATGCATCATAGTCCTTAAAGTAATGACCCATATCCCATGCCTGATACCCGTTTTTGTATAAATCATATGCAAGTACCTTTGCCGTCGGTCCAAGTGAAATACATATGAGTCTGTCCTGATCTGTCTTCAGCGCCTGCTTCAAAATCTTATCATATTGTGCAAAAGCATCCTTTTTTGCAGCATACAGATATTCCACTGATTTACATACATCCAATGCATGGTATTTCAGCTTGTCCAGTATTCCCTCGCCGCATATGACCGTTACATCTTTATCACGCAAAAGAGACTGTATCCGCTGAAAGAACATCATAAAATCATAGGTTTCATAAGTTTGGTACATCTGTGTAATACACGTATCAATGTATGTCTCATTACGATTACATGTTTTTAACAAAAAGCGTCTTTGCTGCGCCAATCCCCCTGCAAAGCATTCCACATAGCTGTTTAGGTTTCCTGGCGGATTGATATAATAATAAGGGACACCTATTTTGAGCTGATCATCCCCCAATCTTAAAATCTGATTCAAACGCTTTGACAATTGTACATCATATTTCTGAAAGGGAATTGACTGACCTTGCATTATTGCAATCTCTCCGTCACCATACCTCAAAAAGCTTATCTTCTTTGTTTCCAATAAAGTTAAAGTTTCCTCCGGCGGCAATACGTTTAATGCCCCCTGATACCCTCCTGCCAGATAATATCTGCGCTCTATAAAACGGCAGAAACGTTTGCGAAACAATTGAATCTTAGAAATTATCAGCTTAATTCTTTTTTTGAGAATGTGTCCTTTTGAAAATCCTTTTTCATATTTTCTTAGGAAAAAATATTCTGCTCCGACATGCACTTTATTTGGTTCTTTTTTTGCTATTCTTTCTATATCTAAGGTATTGCCTTTATCATTATAAATCCTGTCCAAAGAATAAATATCTGTTGTCATGCAGGCGTCAAAATCATTCGGATGTGTATCCTGAACCCTGTTTACAGTTATAACAACCGCACAGCTTTCCTTCCATGCAGCCATTTTTCTCCGTACAATCCGTTCTTTTTTATTTTCCGCAGTAATCATTGCTTCGAAAAAGTTTGGATTTTTTATTGCGGTTTCTTCTTCCGACACAAGTTTTTTCACATCCTCTTTTCGGTAAAGCGTACAGTCAAGCTCCCACGGATAATTGTAATGCGCTTCCCTGCTGTTTTTCCAGTTCCATATCAGAACATCCTGCACGCTTTCCATTTCTTTGGGACAGGGCTTTATATTCTCTCCAAGCCGCATACTAAACCCAAACAAATCAGGATATAGCTCCAAAAAAGTGATTGCTTTCTGAAGCGAAAAGTAATTTCGAAAAACAACATCGTCACACCCAAACATCACATAAGTCTCAGCATCTTCAATCATCTTCTTTAAATCCTGCGAAAAGTCATTCTCCTTTTTCCAATGTACTTTTGGGTAATATTTCATCAGTTTTTCATAGCATATATGTTCCATCTGTGAATATAACACATGGATCATATTCTGCTTTACGTCTGAAAATTTCAGCAAACTTTCTAAGTATGCGTGCAGCTGCAATGATCTTCCTCTCGAAAAAACAATAATGGATACATTCATGTCTGCTCATCCTTTCGTTTTTTATTTTTGCGGGGAATCTGACTCCGTTTTAAACAATTCCTCTACTGTAATATCCTCTGCAAAATATGCTTGAATCGCAACAGCCTCATCCAATGTAAAATGTGATTGTCCCCTCAGCTTGGATAACAACGTACTGTAACTCATATTAAGGTCATCAGCCATCTTTCTTTTACTTATTCCCCTATATAAAATATGATTTTTCAGTTCCTGATACATTTTCTCTCCATTCCGAAGCGGTTTATTACAAAAGGCGCACTGTAATAACTGAATTTGTGACGCTTCGACACAAATCCGCATGCGCTATCTGTCCTTTTGAAACGTTTTGTCGTTTTATATAATTAATATTAACACGTTTTAATGTTGTTTTTCAACGAATATTTGTTGTATCAACACGATATACCATGTTTTCACATTGTTTTATTACTTTTCGCATGATATTATTAAAACGTTAAAGGAGAGAAACGGATATGACGAGAGAAAGTTATTTAAAAAAGCTCATCAAAGAAAATGGGCTTACAATCAAAGATTTCGCCAAAAAAATTCATATGCCTTATTCCACATTGCTTACAATGTTAAACGAGGAAAAAATCGGAAATGCGTCGGTTGATAACGTAATTAAAATATGCAGAGGATTAAACATTACCATTCAAAACTTGCAGAATGTTTTAGAGGAAGATTCCGCTAATACACAGATTGTACTTTCGGAACACGAAACAAAACTTATCTGCCACTATCGTGAACGAGAGGAGCTGCAAAAGGCTGTTGATATTTTACTATTATCAGACACGAAAGCGGTTTATCGTTAAGCACCTGATAATACTGTGTATCCTGCCATACAGTCAAAAAGATTATCTGAGGGGATATGCGATTACTGCACAACTGATTGTCTGTTTATTGACGAAG
>CAMWNY010000214.1 GCA_947175775.1 uncultured Lachnospiraceae bacterium
TTTCATGCGCCTGATAGGAGAATGTTCAGACAAAATCAGCTTTCGTTTCCATTGCGAATCAGGATATTTCCCGGTAGTTTTTCCAACCGTATTCATAGCGGAGTCCTTGATGTCCTGCCAGTTGTCATCATGTTTGAAATTATCAATATACATCCTGAACCTCATTTCCATTATCATAAATCCATTATGATTTTTTGCGCGCCTGTGCCGCTTCAATCTGCCTGCATTCCTCCGCCAGTTCCCTGACCAAATGATACAGCGTCCACTCCACATTTTTCGGCGTTGTCATCGCCTTGAGTTTAACCGGCTCAAGCCCGATACGTTTGTAAGAAGCCAAAAATTCATCCAAATTTTTTTTGGAAACGCCTGCAAAAATAAGGACCTCCGGCATGCAAAATATTGCAGGCGCTTTCTCCTCATTCTGCATGTCAAGCGGCTTTATTCCTTTAATGCCTGCAAGAATTCCTACCTGTGTATTCAGGTCTGTCATTTTAATCTGCTTTGCATGTAGAGACATTCCCATACAGAGTACTTCTAACTGAATTCTCTTATTCTCGTCCTGCAAATAGTACATTACTGTACCGTTTTCCACCATATTTTTATTCCGTCCCGATTTCAAAATCTTAATCCTGCTGTCCAAACGACGACACTCCATCAGATGTCATCGTACATTTTCCGTCAAAATATGCACCCTCATCAATGACAAGCGTATTTGCCGTAATATTTCCTGTAAGCTTTCCTGTAGAAAGAAACTCCAATTTTCCTTTGGCAATTATATCACCTTTCACTTCTCCGGATATAATAATATTCTGAACGGTAATATTTCCAAAAACATGCCCCGTTTCACCAAGCACAAGTGTTGAATCGCAGGAACAGTTTCCATTGACTGTTCCGTCAATCCGAATGGAATCCGGTGCCGTCAGGTTCCCGTCAAAAACGGTCCCTTCCCCGATCAACGTATTCACTTTAACATTTGCCTCCGACGCGGAAGGCGCACTTTTTCGCAACATAGCCATGGTTCCTCCTTTTATCCTTTTGCTTCAATCACCATAAGCGGATCAATTATTTCATCCTCAAATATTATCTGATAATCAAATTGTGTATTGTCAACGGTAATCGTAAACAACGTATCACCCATTTTGACCTGTGTATTCTCCTGAAGCTGTGTCTGTGCCGCTTCTCTGCTCGCATAGCGCGTTATGTAGCCATTCTCATGCTGTAATTCCACAATCAGCGGATACATATCACTTGAACTGACAGAAATAACTGTCCCATCACCCGCCGCAATAATTTCACCTTCCGTATGCGTATAAATTGACATATACGGCTGTTCCTCAGAATATTCGGATGCAAACGAACCGCCCGCACCCATATACGGATACCCGTCCGGCGCATCTTCATACGGATTCTCCTTAGGCTGCTGCGTGGTTTCGGCAGCTGTCTCTGTTTGCGTTTCCATTTCTTTCTTTAACTGTGCATTTTCATCTGTAAGTTTTGTATTTTCGGCATTTAAGCTTTCCTGTTGTGTTTCCAATTGCGCAATCTGCTGCTTATATGGCTCAATCTGTTTGCGCATTGTTGCCAATTCCTTTTGGCTTAAGAAAATCCAACCTCCTAAAATCAAAAGCACAACCACAACCACAAACGGCGCATTGTGCAGCAGATTAAACCTAAGACGGGACATTTGAATTTCCCTGTTCTTCCCCCCCGTGTTGGAAACAATCAGTATGGAGATAAACTCTTTTCGCGTATGTCTTTGAGGTTTCATACGTTTGGTTCCCCTTTCACCGCTGACGCCGGCGGCATTCTAAATATTCGTGCGATAGCATGCGTCATTTTTTCATTATATCATAATCCATAAGAAAACACAAATCTTTCCGGCTGTTTTATGCCTGCTTCTTCGATTCTTTCAAGGAAAGAAGTCTGTCATATGCCTGCAGCATATTCAAACCGGACTCCTGTGCAAGCGTTTTGGCAGTATATCCCTCCACCTCAAGCATTCCCATTGGAGGAAATTCTGCATTTCGCACTGCTGAAACAAACTCCACAAATAAATCATTATCGGATTTCAGGCGCTTATACTGGCGGACCGCATCATCATATGGCACACTGCAGCCCTGCGTCATGTAAATCAAAAGCTCTTCCCGCAGCGCTTCCTGTTTCTTCCATTGCTTTGCCGCCTCATTCATAATCAGCGTATCCACAACGCAGACAATATTCGGTCCGTCCGTGAGTACAGCAGCCCTGTTTTTTTCACAGAGTTTTTCCATAAACTGCGGATTGTCAATCCCCGCAGGAGTAAGCCTTCCCTCGCCTCTTCTTCCCGCCTCAAACCGGTTTGTCACAACCAAATATACCATATTATTGCGGAGCGCAAAATCACCATTCTCATCTCTAAGCGTGTAAATATAGGGTTTCTCACAAAGCGCCTCCGTAAGCACAATCATAATTCGACTCAACATATGATTGTACCATGATTTGCCCTCTTCATCATCCTCGGTTCGCGCCTTGTCAAAGCGTTTCGCCGCCTCCTGCATAATCACCATCAGCTCAGGAACCTCCAAAGATGCCATAAATGCAAAGCCATTGTCAAAATCGTTGTCCATATGCGAAATCAACTCTGCCTTACGCACATCATCAACCGCATAATCATTATGCTGATCATAAAACGGCACAATCGGAAGCCGGTACTTTTTCTCCCCGTTTTCCTCATGCATCACCTTTTCCAAGTCCTCCCGAAGCAGCAAATCTTCCACAGGCTTTGTATATCCTGCCGCCTTTTTGAAATAGGAAATATTGCAGGCAATGGAGTGATTCGTATCCGCGTCCAAACACACCGTTGTCACACCAAGCTTTGCAGCAAGCGCAACCACCGTTTTAAGCTGATAGAGCCGCTTTGTACTGTCAAGCATTCCGATTGGAAAAGTGGAGTCAAATACTGGTAAAAGATTTTGGTTTTGAAGCACATAATTCACCGCATCTTCATGCTTCTCAAACAGATACATCATAATATTTTTCTCGTCATGCTTCATTAAAAACGGATTGCCAAGCGATACCCTGTAGTCACTGTGCATCGGATTAAGAAGAATATACAACTGCTTCATCTCAGTATATTCCCTGATGCGTTCCAAAACCTTTGCCTCATCATATTGCGGAATATCCAAATATCCCACGATGTCAATATTGGCAGGATCATACTCCAGCCAGTAGCTTCTGTGGGGTTCAATAATAATATTCAGTTTCCCATGCACAAGCTGGGAGAGCATTGAAAGCTTATACTTGCCGACCGGTCTTTTGTCAGGATTATAACGCATCGCACTTTCCGCTGTCAAAAATACCTTTAAAGATTCATAATCAAAATCCTCTGCCGTTGCATTGCTGTTGTCCTTCTTGCGTTTCATTGTCATCAGCTCAAAAAGCTGCTTTTCTCCATCCGAAGGCTTTTTCCTGGGATCGGGAAGCTGTCCTATAATATACACATATTTCGTCCAAATCGCGGCAACCGCCTTTTCCTTAACACAGCGGTCAATAGACGTGGTGTACAGTAAATGGTAGCTCTGCGCCGCATCGCGATACCCTGCCAGCTCCTTTGCGGAAATATATTTTTCATCGCAAAGCTGGTTTTTGGGCGCGTTTTCTTCCGTGTTGGTATTCATGTGAATGACAAGCCCTGTAATCTGCTCCTCAAAGATTTGGTTGATTACCTCACCAAACTTATCTTCGTGATAAGCGTACCGGTGACTACTGTATTTTGCCGCCTTTGCCACATACGCATCATAATATTCCCGTTCAAAAAAAACATGGATTGCATCGTCAAAAACCTCTTCCTCGTCCCGCTGCATTACCATAATATCCTTGTCAAAACCTTCAAAAAGTCCAATCTGCCATACCGAAATGTTCGATTTTCTTTCCACGTTTACCTCCATCTTGCCTTCCTTTCAGCTTTCCACAATTAAATATCTGCCGTCGCCAATCTCAAAAACCTCCGGCGCCGTTGCAATCGCTTCTTTATCCAACTCCTCAAGGTCAACTCCCTCTTCGTTAAAATATTCCCATACCTCGTCAAGAGAATCGACTACTACGGCAACACACTCCTCCAAAAAGGCTTCCGCTTCATCAATCGATTCCGCAATTTTTTCCGGAAACAGCTGCAACTGTTTTTCTAAAAAGCATCTTAATACCGCATCATCATATTCATTCATATTTCACACCTATGCCTTTCCTACGCCAATCCCAATGCCAATAGCTCCTGCATGAGCCTTGCCACCGGAAGCCCTACCACATTGTTGTACTCTCCATTGATTCCTTTAATATATGCGGCACATCTGCCCTGAATGGCATACGCCCCTGCCTTATCAGACGGCTCTCCTGTCGCTACATACGCCTGAACCTGCCCTGCCGTCATGGGATACATCTCTACGTCTGTTTTTTCATAAAATGTGAGCGTCCGCCGTCCGCCATTTTCAAAAATCACGAGCGTCACGCCCGTATACACCTGATGCGTATTACCTGCAAGCTGTGTGAGCATACGCACGGCATCCGCATTATCGTGGGGTTTTCCCATAATTTCATTTCCAAATGCCACGATGGTGTCCGCACCAATTATGACACAAGTGTAATTTTTATACGTTTGGGCATACCTGTCTGCAACCTCATCTGCTTTCTGCCTGGAAAGCTCCTCCACAATTTCTGCAGGAAGTGTTTTTGTAATTACTTCCTCACCATGTGCCGACGAAATTTCAAACGTCAATCCCACCTGCTCCAAAAGCTCCCTGCGCCTCGGAGAACCCGAAGCAAGCACAAACCTTACCATATTTCTTCTTTCCTTTCAGTTTTTATATTCCGGTCGAAACACACGCGCCTGCTTTTCAAGCTTATGCTCCTTTGCAGCGAGCGTCGTATATTCTTTACAGAATTCCTCCTGTGCATTGTACAGTTCCTTTCCGTGCCTGTCAACCTTTTCATAGCTTCCGTCCGGTTTTAACATCTGCGCCTTCTGCGTATCACTTAACTGTACCTCCAACACATGCCATACATCCTCCTTAAGCTGCGGATTCAAGACGGGAAACAGAATTTCCACACGCCGCTCAAGGTTTCTTGGCATCCAGTCCGCACTCGCCATATAAATTTCGGGGGCGCCTCCGTTTTCAAAATAGAAAATCCTCGCATGTTCAAGAAAGTTTCCGACAATAGAGTGAACGCTGATGTTGTCATTTGTCCCATCAACTCCTGTTCGCAGGCAGCAGATTCCCCTGACAATCAGTTCAATTTTAACACCCGCAGCAGCAGCCTCATATAA
>CAMWNY010000215.1 GCA_947175775.1 uncultured Lachnospiraceae bacterium
AATGAGCGTTATACGATGAAAATTTTCACAAAAGTCTTGATTTTTTCAACAAGATATATTATTTTATAAAAAGCAAGGCAAATCAGTTGCCAAATAGAATTAAGATTCAAAACTTTATATAAAAGATACCGTGAACGAAGATGTTCCAAAAAAGAATACTATCTTTTTTTTGGAACATTTTTTTTATAAAAAAGAACTATTATAACGCACAGAAAACATGTTGCAGCGCATAAACCACAGTGGGGCATGTTGGATGTAAGGAGGAAAATTATGAGTGAGTTATTGAACGTGGAAAGCATTTTTGGGGAAAAAGTTTTTACGATTACAAAGATGAAAGAGCGGCTTCCTAAAAAGGTATTTCAGGAAGTCAGAAGAGTCATGGAGCAGGGCGGAGAATTGTCAATGGCTACGGCTGATGTTGTGGCAAAGGCAATGAAGGATTGGGCGGTCGAGAACGGCGCAACACATTATACGCACTGGTTCCAGCCGCTTACCGGCATCACCGCGGAAAAACACGACTCCTTTGTGTCACATCCGGATGACGATGGAAAAATGCTGATGGAGTTTTCCGGGAAAGAGTTGATTAAAGGTGAGCCGGACGCGTCGTCTTTCCCGTCAGGCGGACTTCGGGCGACGTTCGAGGCAAGAGGCTACACGGCATGGGATATTACGTCTCCTGCGTTTTTAAAGGAATCGGGCTGCGGTACAATCCTTTGCATTCCCACGGCATTCTGCTCCTACACAGGTGAGGCGCTTGATAAAAAGACGCCATTGCTGCGTTCGATGGAGGCGCTGAGTGAGCAGGCGCTGCGTATTGTACGGCTGTTTGGAGATACGGAAGCGACAAAGGTAACCGCTTCGGTGGGTCCTGAACAGGAGTATTTCCTTGTGGATAAAGACCTTTATATGCAGAGAAAGGATTTGATGTTTGCCGGACGGACGCTTTTTGGCGCGCTTCCTCCGAAAGGACAGGAGATGGAGGATCACTACTTCGGCGTAATTAAGGAGCGCGTCGGTGCATATATGAGAGATTTAAATGTGGAGCTTTGGAAACTCGGCGTGACGGCGAAAACACAGCACAACGAGGTTGCGCCCGCGCAGCATGAGCTGGCTCCGATTTATGAGACGGCAAACATTGCGGTGGACCACAACCAGCTTGTTATGGAAACGATGAAGCGTGTTGCTTATAAGCATGACCTCAGATGTCTGCTGCATGAAAAGCCGTATAAGGGAGTAAACGGTTCCGGTAAGCATGATAACTGGTCCATTACGACGGACAGCGGCGTGAACCTGCTTGAGCCGGGCAATACGCCGAATAAGAACATACGTTTCCTGTTAGTGCTTGCATGTATTATGAAGGCGGTTGATACGCATGCGGATTTGCTGCGACAGTCGGCATCGGATGTCGGAAACGACCACAGACTTGGTGCAAACGAAGCGCCGCCGGCAATTATCTCTATTTTCCTTGGAGACCAGCTTGAGGATGTGGTAAGGCAGCTTGTGGAGACCGGTGATGCGGCAAAGATTAAGAAAGGCGGAAAGCTTGAAACGGGTGTATCGACACTGCCTGACTTTGAAAAGGATGCGACGGACCGAAACAGAACATCGCCCTTTGCATTTACCGGAAATAAATTTGAATTCCGTATGGTCGGCTCGGCAGACTCGATTGCAAGCCCGAATACAACGCTGAATGCGATTGTGGCAGAGGCGTTCTGTGAGGCGGCTGACAGAATTGAGAGCGCGCCTGATAAAGAGATCGCGATACATGATTTGATTAAGGAATACATGACAAAGCATCAGAGAATTATCTTCAACGGCAACGGTTATTCAGAGGAATGGGTTGCCGAGGCAAAGAGAAGAGGGCTTCCGAATATTAAGTCAATGGTTGAGGCGGCATCGACGCTCACGACAAAGAAGGCAGTTGATTTGTTTGAGAAGTTTAACATTTTTACAAAGGTTGAACTTGAGTCGCGCGAGGAGATTATCTATGAGACTTATGCAAAGACAATCAACATCGAGGCGCTTACAATGATTGACATGGCAGGAAAGGATATTCTTCCGGCAGTGGCGTCATACGCAGGAGATTTGGCAAATTCCATTATCGCAGTGAAAGAGGCAGGCGCTACCGCAGCGGCACAAATCGAAGTGCTGAATGAGGTGGACGGACTTCTCGCAGAGGCGAAGAAAGCGCTTAATACCTTAAAAGAAGTTGAGGCAAAAGCGTCGGCAATGGAAGACGTAAAAGCACAGGCATTCTATTATAAGGATACGGTAAGAGAGGCAATGGACGCACTCCGCGAGCCGGTCGACAAACTCGAAATGATAGTAGACGGCACAATATGGCCAATTCCTACATATGGAGATTTGATGTTCGAGGTATAATTGAGCAATGCAAAAATAGAAAGGGCGTCTTGGAAAAAGATGCCCTTTCTATTTTTATAGTGCGAAGCACGCGAGCGAACTTCCGCGAAGCGGAATTGAACTTGGCATTGCGGAGTGGAGGGAAGGAGCCCTTCAATTTGCTCCCTTTTTTCACCTAAAGTTTCTTCTTTTATCGCAGAATCACGCCCCCCCAAAGATACATTTTAGATTATAAATCCATTGTTTTATATCTAACAAAATGATAAAATAAAAGAAAAACAGTAAAGCCGTTACCCGACTGGCAAGAGAGGAACCAATCACAATGTCCAATACACCATACGATGACGTATTCCGAACGCTGCTAAACGACTGCCCGAAACTGATTATTCCGGTTATAAACGAAATTTTTCATGAACAGTATTCAGGAACAGAGGAAATCCGATTTCTTCCCAACGAGCATTTCATAAACAAACAGGGCGGAAAAGAAGAGGAACGCATTACGGACTGTGCATTTGTCATTCAGGCGCCGGAACCCAAAACCTACCATGTAGAGTGCCAAAGTACACCGGACAACAGTATGTTGGCACGTTTTTTTGAATATGATGCACAAATTGCACTTGATAACGGAAAAATTGAAGGAAATGTGCTGACGGTTGAGTTTCCTAATTCCGCGGTACTATTTTTGCGGTGTGACCAAAAAACACCTGACAAAACGCGTGTATGTCTACGGTCACCGCAGGGAGAATTGGTGTATGAAATACCTGTTATGAAACAGAAGAACTATAAGATAGAAGAGCTATTTCAAAAAGAGCTGTTGTTTTTGGTGCCGTTTCATATTTTTATACATGAAAATAAGCTGTTGGAATACAATGAAAGTAAAACAAAGCTTGAAGAATTAAAACAGGAATACGGGCATATCAGAGAACAGCTTGAGGAATTAAGTAAAGCAAGGTATATTGATGAGTATACAAAATGTACGCTAATTGATATGTCGGGTAAGGTGTTAGAACATTTAGCGAACAATTATCAAAATGTAAAGGAAGGAGTAAAGTCTGTTATGGGTGGAAAAGTTTTGGAATATGAGGCAAAGACAATTCGGAATGAAGGAATTTCACAAGGAAGAATAGAAACGTATATAGAACTTCTCAATGACGGTCTGATAACATTAAAAGAGGCAGCAAAGCGTCTGAACATAAGCGAGGAGGATTTGGCAGAATACCGTGATAAAGGGCAAAACGAGCTAGTATAGACCTCAATCAAACCTTTGGTTGAGGAGTATTTTGCGTGGGTAAAGGAAACCCTTGAAAACAATACACTGCTTCCGAAAGGCAAGACAGCTGACGGTCTTTATTACAGCGTAAACCAGGAGGAATATCTGAAACTGTTCCTGACGGATGGCGAGATCCCCATAGACGATTCAGCCAGTGAGCGGGCATTGCGAAATTTTACTCTTGGACGCAAGAACTGGATGACCATCAATACTGTTCGAGGAGCGCAGGCTAGCGCAATCATCTACAGTATTACTGAAACTGCCAGGGCTAATAAACGGAATGTGTATTACTACATCAGGCATTTGCTGACAGAATTGACAAAGTTACTTGATGAAAATGGAAATATAGAATAATCACAGCTGGAGCCACTAATGCCGTAGTCAAAAGACCTGCCTGTTGATTGCTACAGCAAGCTTCGCAACTAAGCGGCGCTTCATTTTAACTGAGGGCGAACAATTTGACGCTTACACTATAGTTGTTTCCTTCTAATCTTTATTTAAAACTATTTGATAATACAGTACTAAAAAAGTTGAATAAAAATGTGTATTCATCTTTTGAGCTAATTGCGTATCACAGTGCGCAGGTAGGTATAAAATGAGAAAACGAAAGATTATTTTTTTTATGGCAGTAACGCTCGTATTCATTTTATTTGGGAGTTGGTATTATTTTTTTGCAATTAACAAAGATATAAACGGATTAACAAAAAAAGACGTTTGGCAGGCAGAAAAGACGTTAATTTCCTATATTGATACTTTAAATTTACAAGAACATGATAAAGGGTTAACTCTTTTATCTAAGTTTTATGTAGATAAAAAAGAAGACATGCAGAAAATGTTTGAATTGGGTTCAGGAATAATATATGATGATTTTCAGGCAGACTATATAGAACAAAGTTGTAAAATTAATTTAGGATATATGCAAGAGAGAGAACAGTATGCTGAATATATACCAAATGCTAAAATTGTGTATTTTACTTGCTCCTTTACTGCTGTCGCAAGGCAGGAAGGATCTGAACTCGGTTCAGGATATACTGCAAATATGAAATATGAAGAATTTGGCTATTATCTAGTGAAAGAACAAGGACAGTGGAAGATTTTATCTTGGGGTTATTAGTTCAGAGGTTTTGTGAAATGTAGTTGAAAGACATATATTAAGTCGTTCCTGAATTTGAAAGTCGAATTGCTGCCGGTTTAGTGTTAAATTATATTACATTTTGGTGTTCTAACTTAAGCCGAGTCTAATAGAGCTACTATCTGTGCTGCGGCATGGGAGCAAACGCCACCATACTCCACCGGAGATAAGAGCGTATATTAGTTAGAGGAGAATTAATCTATTTTATTCTACAAAATTTGTGAACCTTCTTATTTTAGGAAGGCATAAAATTAAGAAGATTTCGGATTTACATGAATAAAAATGATTAGTTATTATAATTAAGAAATTAAACATATATTTTTGATTTATAGAATAGAAAAGTAAATAAAAGTAAAAAAACACTTGCATTTTCCAAAAAAATATTATATACTAAATAACGTGCTGAACACAAGCACCTAAAATCATATATAGCGCTATCGCCAAACGGTAAGGCAACGGACTCTGACTCCGTCATTTCAAGGTTCGAATCCTTGTAGCGCTGCTT
>CAMWNY010000216.1 GCA_947175775.1 uncultured Lachnospiraceae bacterium
GTTTTAGAGCCAAACGCATGTGTGTCGTATACCATTGTTATGGGAGTGACTGCGCAGGAGGACGAAATCGAGCATATCCTGTCCGGTTATGACAGCAAAGGGAAGGTTCGGGCGGCATTTGCAAAGACGCGCGATTACTGGCAGCAGAAGGTAAATGTGCGCTATGACACGGGAGATGTGCGCTATGACAATCTGCTTCGCTGGATTAGCTTTCAGCCGATATTACGGCGGATTTACGGGTGCTCTTTTCTGCCGCACCACGACTATGGCAGAGGCGGAAGAGGCTGGCGCGATTTGTGGCAGGACTGCCTGTCGCTTCTGATTATGGACCCTTGCGGTGTACGGAAGATGATTTTGGACAATTACGGAGGCGTGCGGATTGACGGCACCAACGCTACGATTATCGGAGAAGAACAGGGCGTCTTTGTAGCGGACAGAAACGGGATTGCGCGCGTGTGGATGGACCACGGCGTATGGCCGTTTATGACGACAAAGCTATACATTGACCAAACGGGAGATACCGCGGTTTTGAAGGAACAGGCGCCGTATTTTAAGGACGGGCAGATGCAGCGCGGCGGCGGCTTGGACAGCGCGTGGGACACCTCGTACGGACTGCGGCAGAAGGACGAAAATGGCGCGGTGTATGAGGGCAGTATTTTAGAGCATTTGCTGTTAGAACATTTGTGCGCGTTTTATGAGGTGGGGGCGCATAATCATATCCGTCTGCGCGGAGCGGACTGGAACGATGCGTTGGATATGGCAGCAGAAAACGGCGAAAGTGTGGCATTTACCTGTGCGTACGCGGGCAACCTGCTGCAGCTTGCGCAGCTTTTGGAGCAGTTGTCAGAGCAGCCCGACTGGCAGGAGATAGCGGTTTTAGCGGAGCTTGAGGTGCTTTTGGCGGACGACGGTGCGCTTTACGAGGACGTTGGGGCAAAGCAGGAGCTGCTACAACGTTATCTGCAAAGCTGTCAACACAACATCAGCGGGGAGCGGATAAGCGTTTCGACGAAGGAACTGGCACAGAATTTATACCATAAGGCGCAGTGGCTGGCGGAGCATATCCGAAGGACGGAGTGGATTTCGCAGGCGCAGCATGAGGACGAGGGCTGGTTTAACAGCTATTATGACAACAACAAGGCGCGTGTGGAGGGCTATTTTGAGAACGGCGTGCGTATGCTTCTGACCGGACAGGTGTTTGCAATCATGAGCGAAACCGCGACGAAGGAGCAAGTAGAAAAAATCTGCAGGAGCGCCGATCGTTATCTGTATCAGAAGGAAATCGGCGGGTATCGTTTGAATACGGATTTCGGGGAGCTGAAATTTGATTTGGGCAGAATGTTCGGCTTTGCGTACGGGGAGAAGGAGAACGGGGCGGTCTTTTCACACATGACCGTAATGTACGCGAACGCACTGTATCAGCGCGGATTTGTAAAGGAAGGCTACAAGGCGCTGCAGACGCTTGTGGACGCGGCGATGAACTTTGAAACAAGCCGGATTTACCCGGGCATACCGGAATATTTTAACGGATCGGGCAGGGGAATGTACCATTATTTAACGGGTGCCGCAAGCTGGTATATGCTCACGGTTGTCACACAGGTGTTCGGCGTGCGCGGCGCGCTTGGCGATATGGTGCTATGTCCGAAGCTGTGCGCGGAGCAGTTTGACGCGCAGGGAAATGCGAAGATTTGTTTCCATTTTGCGCAAAAGGAATTTGAAGTGGTTTATAAAAATCCGCAAAAGCTTTCTTACGGGGAATACGCGGTCAAAAAGGTATTTTGCGACGGACAGGAATGTGGAACGGTTTTGGACAGCTCGGCAGTCCTTGACAGGGAAACGATTGTGTCTTTGTCGGATACGGTACATACAATCGAGGCAGAGCTGGGCGCGAAACAGGAAGAAAATTAAGATTTTTTCAAATAAGGAAGGAGCAAAACAGAACAATGAATTACGGATATTTTGATGATGAAAAACGCGAATATGTCATTGTAAGACCGGACACGCCCGCTCCGTGGGCAAATTATTTAGGCTCTCCTGCGTATGGCGCGGTGATTTCCAATAACGCGGGCGGCTACAGCTTCGCAAAGTCCGGCGCAAACGGCAGGATACTTCGTTATGTCTTTAACGATTTTGACCGTCCGGGGCGTTATATTTATTTGCAGGACAACGAAACAAAGGATTATTGGTCCGCGTCGTGGCAGCCTGTGGGAAAGGACTTAAACGATTACAGAAGCGAGTGCCGTCACGGAACGGCGTATACGAAAATGCTTGCGGATTATAGCGGCATTCATTCGCAGGTGCTTTACTATGTGCCGCTTGACAGGGAATATGAGGTCTGGTGCATTCAAGTGACAAACAATTCGGAGCGCACAAGAGCGTTAAACATTACGGGCTATGCGGAATTTACAAACAACAGCAATTATGAGCAGGACCAGGTGAATTTGCAGTATTCGCAGTATATTACACGCACGGTCTTTCAGGACAACCGGATTTGTCAGAGGATACATGGCAATTTGGACAGTCTTGAGAAAGGTAAGGACGTGGATGACAAGATTGTCGTGGAGCGCTTTTTCGGGCTTGCGGGGGCTGGTGTCTCCTCATACTGCGGCGACAGGGAGGCGTTTCTCGGAAGGTATCATGGCTATGGGAATCCAGTCGGCGTGATAAACGGGGACTTGGGCGGCGTGCTTAGCTACAACGAAAACGGCTGCGGTGCGCTGACGGCAGGCATTCAGCTTGCGCCAAATGAGACAAAATGCCTTGCGTTTGTACTGGGGATGAAAGACAGCGCGCAGGCGCAGGAGATTTTGGCACAGTATGAAAATCCCAAAGAAGTCTGTGAAAAAGAGCAGCAGGAGCTGATTACCTACTGGCACGGAAAGCTTTCGCATTTCCAAGTCAAAACGCCAAGTCCCGAGTTTGACACCATGATAAACACATGGAATGCCTACAACTGTTTTATGACCTTTATATGGTCGCGCGCCGCGTCGTTTACATATTGCGGTCTGCGCAACGGCTACGGCTACCGGGATACAGTGCAGGACATTCAGGGAGTCATTCACCTTGCGCCGGAAATGGCGGTGGAAAAAATCCGTTTTATGCTTTCTGCGCAGGTGGACAACGGCGGCGGGCTTCCGCTTGTGAAGTTTACGCATAATGCCGGACATGAGGATACGCCGGACGATGCGTCTTATGTGAAGGAAACGGGACACCCGGCGTACCGTGCGGACGATGCGCTTTGGCTGTTCCCGACAGTTTATAAATACGTCTGCGAGTCGGGAGACCTTTCCTTTATTGACGAAGTCATTCCGTTTGCCAACAAGGGGGAAGCGACGGTGTATGAGCACTTAAAACGTGCTGTCTCGTTTTCCATGAACCATTTGGGACCGCACAAAATGCCGGCAGGACTGTATGCGGACTGGAACGATTGTCTGCGTCTTGGAGCGGACGGAGAGTCGAGCTTTGTGGCATTCCAGTTTTACTATGCAATGACGATTTTAAGACTGTTTGCGCAGCATAAGGAGGACAGCGAATATATTCAATATTTGGATACATGTCAGGAAAAGCTTGGCAGCCTGATACAGGAATTGTGCTGGAATGAAGACCGCTTTATCCGCGGATTTACGCAGCAGGGGGAGGTCATCGGAAAGCGGACCGATTTGGAGGCAAATCTGTGGCTCAATCCGCAGAGCTGGTCGGTTATCAGCGGACTGGCGACAAAGGAGCAGGCGGATTTGGCTTTGGATAACGTTTATGGGCAGTTGAACACGGAATATGGCGCAATGTTGATGAATCCGCCGTACCACAGCCATGCGTTTGACGGGGCGCTTGCGGTAATTTACAATGCCGGAACGAAGGAAAACGCGGGGATTTTTTCCCAGTCGCAGGGTTGGATTATTTTGGCGGAGGCGTTGCGCGGGCATGGAGAACGTGCGTTTGAGTATTTTATGGAGAACGCGCCGGCAGCGCAGAATGACAGGGCGGAAATCCGCAGGCTGGAGCCGTATTGTTACGGGCAGTTTACGGAAGGGAAGGCAAGCCCGCATTTCGGGCGTTCGCATGTGCACTGGCTGACAGGAACCGCGTCGACGGTGATGGTAGGCTGTGTCGAGGGAATTTTGGGAATGCGTCCTGATTTTTATGGTCTGCGGATTGCGCCCTCCGTTCCAAAGGCGTGGGAGTTCTTTGAAATTGACAAGGATTTCAGGGGCAGCCATTTACATATCACAGTGCGTAATCCGAAGCATTCGGAGAGCGGTTTCCATAAGATGACCGTGGACGGCGTGGAGCTGGAGGATAATTATATTCCGGCAAAGCTGCTGAAAGCAAATTCAGAAATCGTGTTGGAGATTTCATAATAATGTAATAAAAGAAATGTAAAAAAGATGACAAAGAAACGACATGAATTTGACATTTTTTGTGGCATTTTGATATATTGCAGGGCAGAAAACGTTTAAGATGGTTGTAACAAAGCAATCAAAGAAATGAAAAAATGTAGGAGGAATTTAACATGAAAAAGAAATTAGTCAGTATCGTATTAATGACAGCGCTTGCGGCAGGCACACTGGCAGGCTGTGGCGGACAGGGCGGCTCGAGTGCAGGCGACAGCGCAAACGTGCAGACCGGAGGGGAGGCGCAGGGCAGCAGTTCGGACGCGGCGGCAGTTACGGACGAGGGCAAGATTATCAACATCTACAGCTGGAACAACGAGTTTCGTGAGCGCGTGGAGCTGGTTTATCCCGAGGTGAAGGAAACGTCTGCGGACGGAACGGTGACTATCTTAAACGACGGAACGGAAATACACTGGATTATCAATCCCAATCAGGACGGCGTTTATCAGCAGAAGCTTGACGAGGCGCTGCTCAATCAGGCAAGCGCTGCGGCGGACGACAAGGTTGACATTTTCTTATCAGAAACAGATTATGTAAATAAATACACCGACGCGGAGGCGGACATTGCAATGCCTTTAACAGACCTTGGCATCAATCCCGATACGGATCTTGCGGATCAGTACAGTTTTACAAAAGTAACGGCGTCTGACGAGAACGGCGTGCAGAGAGGCTCGACATGGCAGTGCTGTCCGGGACTGCTTGTATACCGCCGCGACATTGCAAAAGAGGTGTTCGGTACGGACGATCCCGAGGAAATCGGCGCGAAGGTGAAGGACTGGGATACGATTAAGGCGACGGCAGGCGAGCTGAAGGCAAAAGGTTA
Organism: uncultured Lachnospiraceae bacterium; assembly: GCA_947175775.1. GTDB lineage: Bacteria > Bacillota > Clostridia > Lachnospirales > Lachnospiraceae > COE1. The sequence continues at coordinate 5,215 of CAMWNY010000216.1, forward strand.
TTATACGTTTGCGTCGTATGCGGACACATTCCGTCTTTACGGC
>CAMWNY010000217.1 GCA_947175775.1 uncultured Lachnospiraceae bacterium
GGCGAGCATTTTGGCGCATGATTCCCACTACTTTGGTGGACGTCTGAACAGTAACTCTTCCCGCTCCTCAACGTCTGCAACAGGCGGTTTGAGTCCGGCAATTTCAATGCCGTGCTTTTTTGCGTAATCCCACAATGCGGCGTGAATCGCCTCCTCGGCAAGCAAAGAGCAGTGCACTTTCACGGGCGGCAATCCGTCCAAAGCCTCCATAACTGCCTTGTTTGTGACCGTAAGCGCCTCCTGCACGGTCTTGCCTTTCACAAGTTCCGTCGCCATGCTGCTTGTCGCAACTGCCGCCCCGCAGCCGAACGTTTTAAACTTTGCGTCCTGTATCATGCCTAGATTGTCAATATCCAAATAAATCCGCATAATGTCGCCGCACTTCGTGTTTCCGACCGTTCCGACGCCACTCGGATTATCGAGTTCGCCGACATTTCTCGGGTTGTTAAAATGGTCCATTACTTTTTCACTGTACATTGTTTTTCCCTTTCATTATTTTTTCATGCTAATTTCCATCTGCCTGCTTCAGCAGGCGTACAAATCAGGATGGTGAAATTTTATATTTCACACTATCTTCATATAATGGCGACATGTCCCGCAGCCGCGCGACAATCTTTTTCAGCTCGTCCACGACAAAATCCAGTTCCTCCATTGTCGTTTCTTCCGAAAGCGTTAGTCTGAGCGAACCATGCGCAATTTCATGCGGCAGTCCGATTGCAAGCAGCACGTGCGACGGTTCCAGTGCGCCCGATGTGCACGCCGAACCGCTTGACGCGCAGACACCTAACTGGTCGAGTAAAATCAGCAGCGATTCACCCTCGATAAAACGAAAACAGAAATTTGCGTTGTTGGAAAGGCGTTTTGTCCGATGACCGTTTAAACGGCAGTGTGGAATTTCCGCCAAAACACGCGTTATCAAGTGGTCTCTGAGCGCTGTTTCCCGCGCAATTTTTTCCTCCATATGCGCCCCTGCAAGTTCTGCTGCTTTTCCAAAGCCTACAATTCCCGGCACATTGAGCGTACCCGCGCGTCGGTTGCGCTCCTGTGCACCGCCGTGCAAAAACGGATCAATTTTTACGCCTTTTCTGATATAGAGCATGCCGACGCCTTTTGGTCCGTTCAGTTTGTGTCCGCTCGCAGAAAGCAAATCAATATTCATCGCCTCCACATCCAGCGCAAGATGTCCGTACGCCTGCACCGCATCGGTATGAAACAGCACGCCGTGTTCCCGCGCAATTTTTCCAATCTCCGCTACCGGCTCTATGGCGCCGATTTCGTTGTTGGCTGTCATCACGGATATAAGAACGGTGTCGGGACGGATTGCCGCTTTGAGTGCATCTAAGGAAACAATTCCGTTTTCGTCCACGTCAAGGTATGTTACCTCCCACCCCTGCTTTTCCAAATATTGACAAGTATGCAAAACCGCATGGTGCTCAATTTTGCTTGTGATGATGTGCCTGCCTTTTTCGCGGTACGCCTGCGCAACTGCCTTAATCCCCCAGTTGTCCGATTCGCTTCCGCTGCCCGTGAAATAGATTTCCTCCGCGTTTGCATTGATAAGTTTTGCGGTCTGCACTCTTGCCGCGTCCACCGCTTTTTTTGCCTCGCCGGCAAAGGTATAGATTGCAGACGGGTTCGCATAGCTCTGCGTAAAATAAGGAAGCATGGTAGTCAGCACTTCCTCATGTACTTTTGTTGTTGCCGCGTTGTCTAAATATATTTGTTTGTTCATGGTAATCCTCCATTTATGGTGTAACTGTAAATTTCTGACAACAAAAATTGAAAGTTTTTTTAAGTCAATTCGTTATATTTTTATTCCCTAGTTAATCTATATATTTTATATGATATAGTATATTAGAAACATTGCACCCTGTCAATGACATTTTTACATTGAAAACTTTTTCGAAACCTTTTTTGCGCTTTTGAAACTTTTCAGATACCAAAAAAATCTGTATAGTAAAAGAGTAAACCGGATAGCATCAGGAGCAATTTTAACAGGGTGCCGTAAAAACGACACCCCGTTTATCGCATCACAACCAAAAAACAATAAGCGCCCCTGACATATGTCCTCCAAAGGCGCTTATTGCTTTATTGCTCCATCTGTTTTCCAAGAAATCCTGCCGCTGATTGTGCCAGCTTCATTTCCACCTCATTCATTTCATCTCCTAAACTAGAGGACAGCAATACCACTGCACCGATTACGTCACCCTGTGTAATAATCGGGATAATAACCTCATGCTGATATTCCTCCGATTCGTCCTCCGTAACTGACACATAATTTTTATCACTGCGCGAGGTACACACGGTCTCACGCGAATTCATTTTTTCCTCAAGAGCCTTGCTGACAGACTTACCAAGCACCTGTTTACTGCCTCCGCCTGCAGCCGCTATAATCTGGTCCCGGTCCGCAATCAGCGCCAAATGACCTGACACTTGTGATAAGCTTTACGCATATTGTTTTGCAAAATTTCCCAGTTCACCAATTGGCGAATATTTTTTTAAAATAATCGCTCCTTCGTGATCCGTAAATATTTCGAGCGGATCCGATTCCCTTATCCTTAATGTTCTTCTGATTTCCTTTGGTATTACAACGCGTCCCAAATCATCGATTCTGCGCACTATTCCCGTAGCCTTCACCGGTATTTCCTCCATTTCAAATCTAGTCTGTTTCTGTTGTTAATTGTAAGACGCGGCGGCTTTTACAGGCATCCCGTCCTACCGTATTGCTAGTATTTGTATATAATGGATTTTTATGCGTAATATTTTATGATGTGTTTATCCCAATCCAAGCAGATTCATCAGCAGAAGCCACGCCACACCGTAGTATGTGACAACACCGATTAAATCATTGACCGTGGTAATCAACGGACCGGACGCAACTGCCGGATCCACATGTATTTTTTTGAAAAATATCGGAACTGATGTTCCCACAATGCTTGAAATTGTCATTGCAATCAAAAGAGCCACGCCTGCGCAAAGTGATATTGCAAAAGCATACTGCGGTGCATTTCCCCGCACCAAGCACAAATATACACCGATAAACACAAACGAAAGTGTCCCAAGTATCAGTCCGTTGGAAAAGCCGATACGCATTTCCCGAAACACCATCGTAAACTTCTGTCCTGCCTCCAAATTCTCGTCCATCAGAAGACGTATTGTCACGGCAAGCGACTGCGTACCCACGTTTCCCGACATACCAAGAATTACGGACTGGAAACTCACGATAATTGCAAGCTGCGCAATCACCGGCTCAAACAAACTTGTAACCGTTGAAACGCACATACTCAGCGCCAAAAGCACAATCAGCCAGGGCAGCCTTTTTTGGATGCTTTCCGCAAGCGTTTCCTCAAGCTCCGCCTCCTCGGTCATACCTGCAAGTCTTGCATAATCCTCGCCCAACTCATCGTCGACCGCCTCCACAATGTCCTGCGCCGTAATGACGCCAAGCAGTATGTTTTTATCATCAAGAACGGGAATAGAATCCTCCGCATAGTCCTTTAAACGCTCGATACAGTCCTCCACCGTCTCATGATCGCGCACATATGGGAACGACTGCGTAATCAGTGTTTCCAAATTGACATAGTTTCGCGCTACAATCAAATCCTTCAGATCAATTGCGCCGTAAAAAGTCTCATCATTGTCTTTCACAAAAATTGTGGTGATGTTATCGTTTTCTTCCGCCTGTGCAATCAGCGACCGCATTGCCTGTTTTATCGTAAGGCTGCGTTCAATTTCAATAAAATTGGTCGTCATGCGGCTTCCGATTTCGTCCTCCTCGTAAGAACGGATTAAGTTGATATCCTCCTTCGACTCTTCGTCAATCAGTTCAATCAACTGATTGGCAATTTCGTCGTCCATCTCCTCAAGCACGTCTACCGCATCATCGGCATCCATGTTTTCGATAATGTCCGCCGCAAGCTCCAGTTCCAGTTCTCCGATATACTTCTGCGGATCATCAAGATACGCAAAAATTTCCGAAACGCGTTCCACACCGAGAATGTGATACAGCAGTGCCCGCTCATCAGCCCGCAGCTCGTCAAGCGCACTTGCAATATCATTGTCATGGTAATTGGTGAGCGCCTCTGCAATGCCATGTGCCGTGTCTTCACTGCGCAAAAGCGCGACCAGTTCGCGGATATAGTCCGGTTCGTTTAAAATTTCGTTTTCCATAAAAAAATCGCCCCCTATTATCGTATTCTCGTTTCAAGGGCGAATATCACAAGCTTTTCTCTATGCGCAGTACGCAAAACAAACCTAAGGCATCCTGTCTTTCACAGAAAAAGAACACCTTTTATTCGTGTATTCACCCATATTTCGCTGCCCGTAACTGTCACAACCGTCCATGCAACAATACACTCCTTTCTGTGTTCTTATTTTCCATATAGTTTATTTTACACCCTAACCTGCTATTTGTATACCGAATTTTATATAAAAAATCCCCACCATTGACAGATGGGGATTTCTCTTTATTTCTTTTGAAAATCATAAGCGCCGCCATTTTTTACGTAAAATGTTCTGCCGCCCTGATAAACCGTTTTATCTCCGGCAACGGTCCACTTTCCGCCGCCAAGCTTATAAATTCTTGCGGCCCGCAGATTTTTCTTTCCGTCGCTGGTAATTCCATCGCGAACCCATGTTTCCAACACTTCTACCGTATACTCTATCCGGTTGCCCGCCATATCCTCTGCGATAATCTTATACACATTATCCGAAGGCTTGAGCGTAACTTCCGCGCGATTGTCCGATATGGCTGCCGCTTCACCGTTTATTGTAACAGAACGAAGATTTTCATCCGTCACTGTCACCGTCTGATCTCCATAATAGGTTTGACCATCCGCCACGCCGCTGATAACCGGCATCGTTTCATCAGGAATCACTTTTTCCAAAATTTCAAAATCCGCAGTTTTTACGACTTCCTGATAAAGCTGCGTTGCCGCAAATACCGCCTTTGCTGTATACTTTCCTGCTTTGTTGGGCACGGTCGTCGTATAGGCGCTGTCGTCCGCTCCTGCTTCCTTATAATAATACGTAATATGGTCCGTGCCGTTTGTCTCGGAGCTTACCAAAGGAGCAGGCATCTCTTCACCGACATACCAGTCAGGCTGCACAAACTCCGCAGTTCCCTCCTGCAAAACCGGGGGAACATCCGCCTCTTTTTCCATAACCCACACGATGTATTCAATCCGGTTGCCTGCCATATCTTCCGCCTTAATACTATATTAAGGCGGAAGATATGGCAGGCAACCGGATTG
>CAMWNY010000218.1 GCA_947175775.1 uncultured Lachnospiraceae bacterium
CTGCTGCACGCTCCGCAGCCGATACAGCCGCTTTGATCGACGCTCGGCTTTCCGTCACAGGGCTGCTCCATCTTGCCGGCCCTGGAACCGCAGCCCATGCCGATATTTTTCAGCGTGCCGCCAAAGCCCGCCATCTCGTGTCCCTTAAAATGTGTCAGTGAAATGAAAATATCCGCATCCATAATCGCCTGACCGATTTTCGCCTCTTTCACGTACTCACCGTTAATCGGCACAAGCGCCTCGTCCGTTCCCTTCAAACCGTCGCCAATAATTACATGGCACCCTGTCTGATATGGTGAAAATCCATTAATATACGCTGTTTCCAAATGGTCAAGCGCATTTTTCCTGCTGCCGACATATAACGTATTACAGTCAGTCAGGAACGGCTTACCGCCCAATTCCTTGACGTAATCCGCCACAACCCGCGCATAGTTCGGACGCAGAAACGCAAGATTTCCGTACTCGCCAAAATGGATTTTAATCGCCGCATACTTCTCCTGAAAATCTATCGTTTCAAATCCCGCCGTTTTCATCAATCTGTGCAGTTTCTGCAAGAGGTTCTCGCTGCCTGTTGCCTTAAATGTTGTAAAATATACCTTTGAACTATTCATTCCCATTCCTCCTGATTTTCACTCTTTTTTACACAACTAATATTTCTCATAATATAAGCCAGTCTCAATTTCCCATGTAATAAAGCAGAGTCCGCCACAGCATAGCGGACTCTGCCAGTCAACGTCATTTCAGACCTATTTATTCAAAAATTCCTTTACCTGCTCGTATACGCCCTTTGCGTCCAGCTTATACTTCTCAATCAAAGCCGCCGCAGAACCGGACTCCCCAAACATATCCTGCATACCAATCTTGTAAACAGGCGCAGGATACGACTTGCAAAGCGCATCGCAAACCGCGCTGCCAAGTCCGCCAATAACGGAATGCTCCTCCGCCGTCACGCATTTTCCCGTCTTTTTCACGGAATTGACAATAACCTCCTCGTCGAGCGGCTTAATTGTACAGATATTGACAACCTCCGCACTCACTCCGTCTTTCTCCAGCATCTTAGCTGCTCCGAGCGCTGAATCCACGCAGATACCTGTCGCCACAATCGTTACATCCGTACCTTCTCTGACAACCGTGCCCTTACCAATCTCAAACTTGTAGTCCGGTCTGCCATTAATCACGGGAACTGCCGCACGTCCGAAACGGATATACACAGGTCCTTCATATTCCACAGCCGCACGGACTGCTGCCTTCGCCTCGACATCATCCGCCGGACACATTACAACCATACCCGGAATTGTCCGCATCAGCGCAATATCCTCGTTACACTGATGTGAAGCACCGTCCTCACCTACCGTAATTCCTGCATGTGTCGCACCGATTTTTACGTTTAAATGCGGATAACCGATGGAATTGCGCACCTGCTCAAATGCACGTCCTGCCGCAAACATTGCAAACGAACTCATAAACGGAATTTTTCCTGCAAGTGACAGACCTGCTGCCACGCCTGCCATATTTGACTCTGCAATACCGCAGTCAATGTGTCTTTCCGGAAATGCCTTTCTAAAAACACCCGTCTTTGTAGCTGCCGCAAGGTCAGCGTCAAGAACGACCAAATTCGGATTTTCCTTACCGATTTCAACAAGAGCATTCCCGTAGCTCTCCCTTGTTGCTACTTTTTTTATATCTGCCATTTCTTCTCTATGCTCCTTTCTTAACCCAATTGCTGCGCGATTTTCTCTAAATCCGCCATAGCAACAGCATACTCCTCGTCGTTCGGAGCCTTACCGTGCCAGTCAACATTTCCTTCCATAAAGGATACGCCCTTACCCTTTAATGAATGTGCAATAATCGCCGTCGGCATTCCCTTCGTCTCCCTTGCCTCCTTAAAAGCGGCACGAATTTTATCAAAATCATGCGCGTCATCAAGATTAATCACATGGAAATTAAACGCCTCAAATTTCTTGTCAATCGGATAAGGTGAGCATACATCCTCAATCTTGCCGTCAATCTGCAAACCATTGTTATCTACAATCACACAGAGGTTGTCAAGCTTTCTATGCCCCGCAAACATTGAAGCCTCCCAAACCTGTCCTTCCTCAATCTCGCCGTCGCCAAGCAGCGTGTATACACGATAATCCGCATTCGACATCTTTGCGCCAAGCGCCATACCGCACGCAACGGAAATGCCCTGTCCAAGCGATCCTGACGACATGTCAACACCCGGCACATGCTGCATACAGGGATGTCCCTGTAAATAAGAGCCAAGCTTTCTTAACGTCACCAAATCTTCAACCGGGAAAAATCCGCGGTTTGCAAGCGCCGAATACAACCCCGGAGCCGTGTGTCCCTTTGAGAGAACAAAACGGTCTCTGTCTGCTTTCTTCGGGTCCTTCGGGTCAATGTTCATTTCCTCGAAATATAGATATGTAAAAATATCCGCTGCCGATAAGGAACCGCCCGGATGTCCCGCCTTTGCCGCATGAACACCTGTGACGATGCCTTTACGAACTTCATTTGCTGCTCTTTGAAGTTCCAAATTTGTCATGTTAAACTACCTCCATTCTTTATTAAAGCCTGCGAATCTGTGCCCTCGCACATATTTGCTCTGTGAACAATTTATTTTTCACAGTACCTCACATTAATATATTGGAAAATTGTCAAAAAAACATCAATCTTCCACCTTATTTCCATAGTACGCATTGGCGCCATGCTTTCTGTAATAATGCTTATCCTGTATCCGCTGCGGAGCAGGTTCCACGTCCGCATTCAGCTGCTCCGTAAAAAGCGCCATTTTTGCGACTTCCTCAAGCACAACGGCATTATGTACCGCCTCCTTCGCGTCCTTGCCCCACGCGAACGGTCCGTGATTTTTGCAAAGCACTGCAGGAACTGCCATAACATCCTTATCCTTAAATGTTTCGATAATCAGCGTTCCCGTATTCTTCTCGTAGCCGCCGTCAATTTCCTCCTGCGTCAGCACACGCGCGCACGGAATTTCCCCGTACATATAGTCCGCGTGTGTCGTACCATAGCAAGGAATAGACCTCCCCGACTGTGCCCAGCTTGTGGCGTATGTACTGTGCGTGTGCACAACGCCGCCAATTTCGGGAAACGCCTTGTAAAGCTCCAAATGTGTCGGTGTATCGGACGACGGATTATATTTTCCCTCAACTCTGTTGCCCTCTAAATCCATAACAACCATGTCCTCGGGTTTGAGCAAATCATAGTCAACACCGCTCGGTTTGATGACAAACAACCCGCTCTCACGGTCAATCGCACTCACGTTTCCCCACGTAAACGTCACAAGACCGTACTTCGGCAAATCCATATTCGCCTCATACACCTTTTTCTTTAATTCTTCCAGCATATGTCTGAACCCCTTTCCCTAATTTCAATACCTTTCATTACCTGAAAAAACGCCGCCCTTTGCGTTCTTTTACACATAACTTAGAACTACTTAGCCAGCGTCTTGTGCTTACTTAGCAGTTCTTTATGTGTTCACATGCTGCGCGCTCAATCGCAAGCCCTTTCTTATACCGCTCGATAAACGTCTCAAAACCTGCCACGTCCTTCGCATCCGGCTCCATGCGCACAGACTCTTCGCCCGCAAATACCTTATTGTTCAGGTAATCGCTCAGCGACTCGTCCGCTCCCTTCGTTGCCATATAATTCGCAAGCACCGCAATGCCCCATGCACCGCCCTCGCCCGCTGTTTTCATCACGGAAACAGGCACGTTTACAGCTGCCGCAACAACCTTTTGACCCACGCCTTCTGTCTTAAACAGTCCGCCGTGTCCCAAAAGCTCATCCAGCGTCACATGCTCCTGCTTGAACAAAATATCCATACCAATCTTAATCGCGCCAAGCGCCGTAAACAAGTTCACGCGCATAAAATTCGCAAGGCTGAATTTCGCGTCCGGTGTCCGCACAAAGAGCGGTCTGCCCTCTGCAAAGCCCGTCACATGCTCACCCGAAAAGTAACCGTATGCCAACAGTCCGCCGCAGTCCGCGTCGCCCTCAAGTGCCTTCCTGTAAAGCGTTCCGTACAACTCGTTCATATCGGTTTTCTGTCCCATTGCCTCTTGGAACTCTTTGAATAAATTTACCCACGCATTCAAATCCGAAGTACAGTTATTGCAGTGCACCATTGCAACCAAGCTGCCGTCCGGCGTCGTTACAAGGTCAAGCTCATCATACGACTTCGACAAATCCTTCTCCAAAACCGCCATCGCAAACACGGAAGTTCCCGCGGAAATATTACCCGTTCTCTGCGCCACACTGTTCGTCGCAACCATACCCGTACCCGCGTCGCCCTCCGGCGGACACATCGGAACGCCTGCCTGCAGCGTACCCGTCACGTCAAGCAGCTTTGCGCCCTCCGCCGTAAGCGTTCCCGCTTTATCGCCTGAAATCAGCACCTTCGGAAGAATGTCCGCAAGCTTCCAACTGAAATTTTTATCTGCCACAAGCGCGTCAAACTGCGCAATCATTTTCTGATTAAAGTCTTTTGTGTCAATGTCAATCGGGAACATACCTGAAGCATCCCCAACCCCGAGCACCTTTTCGCCGCTGAGCTTCCAGTGAATATAGCCCGCAAGCGTCGTAAAGAACGCAACGTTTCCTACATGCGCCTCACCGTTTAAAATTGCCTGATAAAGATGTGCGATGCTCCATCTTTGGGGAATGTGGTAATTGAATAATTCCGTGAGCTTTTCACTCGCATCCTGTGTAATCGTGTTTCTCCATGTCCGAAACGGCACCAGCAATTCGTCGTTTTTGTCAAACGCCATATAACCGTGCATCATGGCGCTAAATCCAATGGAGCCAATCGTCTTGATTGGAATGCCGTACTTGTCTTTCACCTGTCCTGCCAAATCCTGATAACAGTCCTGAAGTCCCTACCAAATCGCGTCAAGGCTATACGTCCAAATGTTGTTTTCCAACTGATTTTCCCAATCATGGTTTCCAACCGCAAGTACCTCTTGATTTTCGTCAATCAGCACCGCCTTGATGCGGGTCGAACCAAACTCAATGCCGAGCGCAGTTTTACCACTCTCAATCGCGCTCTTTGCAACCGCATTGTTCTCGTCAAGTCCCATAAAACTTTAACCTCCTGTTTGTTATATTTTTCACAAATATTTTGTCAATATGCATAAATATCTGTCACGCTCTGCCCCTATTATAATTACTTCGCAATTATGGAAGTTTATGCCCATTCGGGCGTGTATAATGTCTA
>CAMWNY010000219.1 GCA_947175775.1 uncultured Lachnospiraceae bacterium
TCGTAATTTCGGCTTAAAAAAGCGTTGTACTGCCGAATGCCGCCTTCGGTCAGCAGAGGCGTTTTTGTATCAAAACAGACATAGTTTTTGCTTTCAAACAAAAGGTCAAGTTTAAATTTTCGGGCATGTTTTAGAATTTCGGAAGTGATGGCATGTGTTTGGGATACATACAAAAGTTCTTTGGTGATACCGTTTTCGTCGCAGTAAATATTTGTGCCGCATCCGCTGATAATTCCGTCAAATCCAATCTCCAAGAACCGTTCTTCCACATTCTGCATGCATCTGCCGGTATTAATAAACATAATATGTCCATTGTCACGGGCTTTTTTGATTGCGTTTTTTGTTGAGGGCAGAATAGAGCCGTCCAGTTCTGATGTTAATGTGCCATCTATATCAAAAAAGGCGATTTTTTGTTTCATTGTTGTCATATATTCCTTTCTACTACAAATATAATTATGGTTAATATCTCTTACAATCGGTAAAAAATTATCTATCTTGTTGCTTAAGTTGTTAGAATGTAGGTAGCATTTGGATATCTTCTCCTTTCCTGGACTTCGCGTCCGTTATTTAGTCTGATAACCAGCTCCTCATTTGCAGCGTTTGTTTTATGCAGGTTGAATCTCCCCAGGTGCATTCATGTCACACCACAGTAGATTGAATTGGCAATGAGTAAAACTGGACTCTTCCATTGTAATAATCTTATGGAGTGACATATTTACGAATGCGGTAGGTATCAATGTTATAAAAGGTAAAATAAGATTGCCCGCTATGCACTTGATAAGTGGCAAAATCTCAACCATCAACTTAAAAAGTTCACAGTTGATGGTTGAGATTGGTAATGTTTCACGCTTTACTCACAAAAGTACGATTACCGTTTTTGCTAATGTAGATTTCGGTGTTAATGAATCCGCAACCTATGCGCAAAAAAGTGTTTCAATTTTAAACCACATCCCCAGATAAATCCGTATATCAGTTCTTGCATAAGAAACTTGCTCAAGGAAAAACTTTACGATTTTCAGACCAGCACGGGTGTGGTAGTTTTATTTTGATACTTAATTTTCAACCTGTATATATTTTCAATGTTCTTTCATTTAACCTTGAATTTTTACAGGCTAAATGAAACAGTTTATGTATTATATATTGTTATATACATTGCATGGTAAAATGTATTACAAAAACAGCTTTTTCATATGTGAAAGCCGCGAATAAAATTGTGCAAAAAAGGTTTCCTCTGAGGAGTAGGGCTCTATATAGAAAAACTGTAAAAGCTGCATGGCTGTTTTTTTGATGTTTTCTTCATCGCCCTGCGCGAGCAGTTGTTCATGCAGTTCTTTTAGAAAATAGTGCCAATCGGATATAAACTGCTGATTTTGTTTTAAATCGGGGGTGTCAATCCATTTGCTGACTTTAATTTTTGATTTCTGTTCGTTTGGGCACTCGTTTACCTGTAAGATATATGAAAAACTGTTATTTTCATACAGTCTGCCAAGTGGGAAAATGCGGCAGATTCCCGGTCTGTACGGGTGGATACTGCAACGGTGGCTGTCATTTAAAAAGATGCATGGTCTGTTGGGCATTTCCGTCATTTTTAAGTTGGGGAGAATCAGCCCGTCAACGATATTCAGTTCAATATGACGGTCAAGCATTGTCTCAAACGGAAGGTTCATGTAATTGGAAATTCTGTAAAAATCGAGTGGGTCAAGCACAATGGAGCTTCCCATATCATGGCAGCATGCGCTGCAGTCCTTGCAGCCGTTACAGTCAGCCTTTACCATATCGTTTAGTAAATAGCGTTTGCCGTCAGAAATTTCATTTAAATCACAGTCTCGACGCATTTTATATGTCCTCCTCATCAAAAGTAACCGAATATACTATACACCATAATGCATGATTTTGCAAAGAATAGCAAGAATGGATTTTAGAACAGATTTATCATAAGCTGTTTAGCAATCCGTTTCTTCGCATTTTTGCAAGCGGCTGTTTTATTATGGCAATGAAACTTTTGGCTGCTTGTTTGGAACAATTATGGGATTTTTCCCGCAACTTTGCCCGGCAATCGTATGAACAGTGTTTTTTGTGGTGTGATAAACTTGTCCGATTACGTTGCTTTTGATTCGTTTTGAGCTTTTCGGATACGGTGGCATGCCTTATTGTCTGCTGTCCGTTGCGTTTGGTTATATGCTTTCAGGGGTGTCAGACTGTATCAAAGTTAGAGAATCACGTATTCGAAGTATAAACGAATTATATAAGTCAAAAGGTACAGAAGCCCCCTGTTATGTTTCAGGTACAAAACACATTTTTAAAGGCACGATATGTTTTTTGTAAGCCTTCAGAAAATGGGGTATACTGCATTCCAAGCATATGAATGCTTTTTTCATTAGTGTAAAGCTGTGTTTCAGCTGATGTCAGCGGGAACGGAAGCGGTATATTTTGCGCAAGAGCCTCCGGTACGGTCATTTTCAGTTCCGTAACGGGTACGTCAATCACCTGCTTAAGTTCTTCATAAAAACTGTTATAGTCGGATATGATGTCATTGCAGATATTAAATGTGTTTTGATAGGCGTTTTCATTTAATAAACAGTTCAGAATGGCATTTGCCACATCTTTTACATACACAAATTGAAATTTTCCCTCTGCGTTTGTGATATGCGGTAGAATATGATTTTGGACAGCAAGCTGAATGTAGACAGATTCCCTCGGGGCATAATTGAATGGTCCATATATAATGGAAGGACGCAAAATCGTATAGTGCATTTCTTTTTGGAGGCATTCAGCGCATAGTTCCTGTTCTAAAAGAACTTTTCCGCGGATATAATCGCCGGCGCTGTCAGAACGGAAATTGGTTTCAAGCGGTGCCTGTTCGTCCTTTTTTGGCTGTGTGTTGTGTTGGTAAACATCAACTGTGCTGATCAAAATATATTGCTTTGCTTTTTTAGCGATATTTCTCAATACTGTGGAAATATCGTGTGCCTCATATGCGCAAAAATCAATAATGGCATCATAATCGTCCGCGATTTGCTGCCAAAGGGAGGCGTTTTTTCGATCTCCTTTTATTTGTTGCACACCAAATTCTTCCACGGAATATGTGCCGCGGTTGACTACCGTAATATCATGCAGTTTCGCAGCCTGAATTAAAAATACGCGTCCTAAAAAGTAACTTCCGCCGATTACAAGTATTTTCATAGTAATCCTCCATTCTGATTATAGCCAGTAAGTTGAAACACGATATGTGTTTACCCATAAGAAGTCAGGTCATTTGTAGGCAAGTTATGTGATTGCATAAATATAATATATGTAGTTTTTATCATTGTAATAGACATTAATTGACCATAAAATCTTTTACTATTAAATTTTACACAATTGATTCTTATCAAATTAATGATACGAACAAATGTTCGTTAAAGATACATTTCGCGAATAGTTATTAACTATTTTTATATTTTCACGGTTCAGTTATATAAATTGACCAAATTAGTCACTGTTTTATAAAAGAATTATCCTTAACCGTAATTTTTTTATACCTTTATACCTCTCTATTTAATACAATTGTAGCTTTTTTATTGTAATAGATACAATTAATCAGCTATGAAAACAATTATGAGCGACAAAAAAGCTTTCTTTTTTATAACCGTGATTTTTTCATTTCTTATTTTACCGCTCGTAAAACGCATTATCCGACAATATTTTGTAACCAAACGCCCTTCTTTACTAAAATAAATCCAATCACACATTTGATGAAGTCAGCAAGCTGCACTAGTATATATACACCAATAACCGGTATTGTTGTAAAACGGCTGAGTACAAAGGCAATTGATACGCTTACGCACCATATAAACACACTGTCAAACAAAAAGGTGATAATCGTCTTTCCACCGGAGCGCAATGTAAAATACGTAGCATGCAGAAATGCATTCTGTGGCATAAACAGTGCTGTCGCCATAATAAAGTATTTTCCGAGCTGTTTTGCGTCTGCGTCAATTTTATAAAGATTGGGAAAGGCAGGAGCCATCAACAGCATGACTGCCGCAACAAGTGTACAACAGAATACCGAAAATGCAATCATTTTATTGTCGGTATCCCGTGCCTCCTTCATTTTGCCTGCACCTAAAAGCTGTCCTACAATAATTGCAACCGAATCGCCGAGCGCGATAAATACAATATTGAATACATTGTTAATTGTATTAGACACATTGAGTCCGGCAACGACACTGTATCCTCTAATGGAATAACACTGTGTCAGCATAGCCATACCTGCTGCCCAAAGCGTTTCATTGAATAAAAGCGGACTTCCCTTGATCATAATCTTTTGGATTAGAGCACGTGGTACACATAATGTTTTGTACATTCCTTCTATATAAGAGTATTCTTTTTTCTTTCTATGGACCTGAATAACAATAATCAGCATTTCCACATATCTTGATAATACCGTGGCAATTGCCGCACCCGCAACACCAAGCGCCGGAAAGCCAAATTTTCCGTAAATCAGCAGATAGTTGAATGTAAGATTTACAAATACTGCAACAATTCCTGATTTCATCGGAAGAAGGGTCTGTCCGCACTCCCTTAATGTACTGGAATAAACCTGAACCATTGCAAAGGCAGGAAGTCCAATTAATATAATTTTCAAGTACAGCATTCCGTATGACAGTGTGGCATTGATGCTTTCTGCCGAGCCTTCTCCTTTTAAATATGCGCTGATTAACGGCTCTCCCGCAGCCAAAAGGAGGATACATGTAAGAAATGTAATTACGGCAACCATCCATATTTTAAAACGCATGGTTTGACGTACGCCTTCATGATTTCCCTGCCCGTAAAACTGCGCCGTAAAAATGCCCGCTCCAGATACACCACCGAACACACACAGATTGTATACAAAAATAAGCTGATTTACAATGGCAACGCCCGACATCTGTTCCGTGCCAGTCTGTCCAATCATGATATTGTCTAAAAGGCTCACAAAGTTTGTAATACCGTTTTGGATCATAATCGGCACTGCAATTAAAAGAACCATTTTATAAAAATCTTTGTTTCCGATAAATTTTGAAAGAAATTTCTTTGTCTGCTGTAACATAACTGCACCTCTTCTTCTCATTTATGAACGTATTATCTACTATAACATTTTATATTCATAAAATCCACAAAAAAGAGCAGATTTTTATGAAATGATTTCATAAAACCTGCCCTTTTACTTTTGTAAGGTTAACTACAGTGTTTACCGCAGTGCTTGCAGTCAC
>CAMWNY010000220.1 GCA_947175775.1 uncultured Lachnospiraceae bacterium
TGATGCAGAAGGCGGGGATGGTATGTTTGGAATGCATCGGCATCGGGTAGGGCGTCTGCCTTTTCAGCGGATTTGTCAGTTAACGTTTGCCGTCTTGATTAACGGCTATGCGGCTGGCTTTCAAAAGGGGAAAATTTATACTGGAAAGAGCAAGGCATTTTGTGTTCCCGTGCTGAACTGCTATTAGTGTCCTGGTGCGTTGGGAGCGTGTCCGATTGGCTCGTTGCAGACGGTGCTTGGAGGAATGGGACGCCGCATTCCTTTTTATGTGTTGGGAATGCTGATGCTGGTCGGAATTTTGATTGGGCGCGCGGCGTGCGGTCTTTTGTGCCCGTTCGGGCTGGTGCAGGATTTGCTGCATAAAATTCCTGCGCCGAAAATTAAGGTGCCCTTGAAAATCGACAGGCCTGCGCGGTATCTGAAATATTTAATTTTGCTTGTGACAGTGATTTTGCTGCCGCTTTTTGCGGCGGATCAGACGGGGATTGCCCCGCCGTATTTTTGTAAATATATTTGTCCTGCGGGGACGCTTGAGGGCGGTATTCCGCTTTTGCTGACGAATGAAAGTCTGCGCGCGGCGGCGGGGGCGCTGTTTTCGTGGAAGCTTTTGGTACTTTTGGTGATTGTGCTTGCGTCTGTCTGTATCCACCGCCCGTTTTGCCGTTATCTTTGCCCACTGGGGGCGTTTTATGCGTTGTTTCAGCGGTTTAGCTTTTATCAGCTTCATTTGGATGCGGATAAGTGCATTGACTGCAAAAAATGTGAGCATTCCTGCCCGATGGCGGTGGAAGTGACAAAAAATATTAACAGTCCTGAATGCATTCGCTGCGGCAAGTGCAAGGCGGTCTGCCCGACGGGGGCAATTTCTTCCAAGAGAGTGAGGAGTAAGAAATGAAACATTTACAAAAGCTTGCGGGTCTTACCTTTTTATTAATTGCTGTTTTTATGGTGATTGCACTGATACGGTACCAAACGGACGATGCGGTGTCACTGCTGCCGGAACGGCTGCAATATGATTTTGACGAAGAATGGCATATCGGTTCTTTGGACGCGGAGGCAGCAGAGGAAATCGTCCTGCCGTATATCCAAAAATATCAAACTGCGGAAACGATTGTGTTTCATAACATATTGTCGGAGGATTTTTCGGGCATGACAATGCGCTTTTTTACGGAGAATGCGGATGTGCGTGTTGTCTTGGACGGAGAGGAGATTTACCACAAGGAAGATGAGAATGGCAGTTTGGATACGGAACATGCTGTGGATATTCCGGGGACGTTTTCAAACGGGGAACTGCAGATTGAATTGACGGTTTTGGAACAGGAGACGGATGTGGCGCTTGGACAGGTTGTTCTTGAAGCGCAGAATGTGGTTGTATTCGGATTAAGCGGGAGCAATCTTGTCGACATTGCATGTTGCCTGCTGATTATGATTGCGGCGGTTGTGATGCTGGTGCTTGCATTAATCCGGTGGCATACCGAACAGCCGGAACGGGGGGAGCTGTTTTTGGGGCTGTTCGGATTGGTGGCAGGTGTTTACTGTTTTATCGGCACAAATACGCTGCGTATTTTTTTCTATAGCACAGGGGGCGCGTATATGGTACAGGATTATATTATCCTGATGCTCCCGCTGTTGTTGGCGTTTTATTTTGAACGCAATCTGCGGACGCTTTATCCGCGCCGTTTTGCTGTGCTGCTCGTCGGTGTGATTCTGAACGCGGGCATACAGATTTTTTTGCATTGTACGGGTCTGTGGCGGTTGGAGCGTATGGCGGAGATATCGACGGTTTTGATGTGCGTGGTCTGTGCGGTGGGGATTTTCAGCCTGATACAGTATGAGAGCAAATACCGGAAAAATCAGATACTGCTGTCGGTCATGTCACTTGCCGCGCTGCTGGCAGGAGAGATTACAAAGCTGATTTTATGTGCATTTTTGCTGTATTCGTACGGCAATATGGCAGGAATGTACGGAATGACCGTGTTTGGCGTGGCAATGGCGGTCATGCATATTTTGCGTGTTTCCAAGGAGTACCGGGAGGAGGCGGAGGAACGGATTAAGACAGCGGAGCGGCAAAGCATTCTGCTTGTGCAGGCGAAAAAGAATGCCGATATGGCAAGACATGAAGCACTGGTTGCAAACGACGCTAAGGGAAAATTTTTGGCGCATATGTCACACGAAATCCGTACGCCGATTAATGCGGTGCTTGGTATGGATGAGATGATTTTGCGCGAGACGAAGGAAGCGAATATTAAGGAATACGCGATGGATATTCATTCAGCGGGGCAGATGCTGCTGTCGCTGATTAATGATATATTGGATTTCTCCAAGATTGAGTCGGGGAAAATGGAGATTGTGCCGGTTTTGTATGATTTCAGCAGTTTTATTCACGATTTGGTGAATATGACGGCGCAGCGTGCGGCGGACAAAAATCTTTGTTTTATGGTGGAGATTGACCATACCATTCCTTCCCGTCTGTATGGAGATGACGTGCGCATTCGTCAGGTGTTGACCAATGTTTTGACCAATGCGGTCAAGTATACGCACGAAGGAACGGTGTGGCTGCGGGTAAAAAGCCGCCGCGCGGGAGAGACGGTGCATCTTGGGTTTGAAGTTGAGGATACAGGAATTGGTATCAAAAAGGAAGATTTGCCAAAGCTGTCTGCGGAGTTTGAGCGGATTGAGGAGGACAGGAACCGTAATATCGAGGGCAGCGGGCTTGGTATGAATATTACAATTCAGCTTTTGGCGCTTTTGGGCAGCAGGCTGCAGGTGGAGAGTGAGTATGGAAAGGGCTCTAAGTTTTCGTTTGAACTGGAGCAGAAAATTGTTGATGAAACGCCAATTGGGGACTTTGAGACGAAGGTGCGGCAGGCGGCGGATACATACAGCTATGACACAAGCATTTATGCGCCCAACGCGGAGGTTTTGGTGGTGGACGATAATGCTGTCAACCGCAAGGTGCTGCGCAGTCTGCTGAAGGAAACGCAGATTCAGGTGACGGACGCGGACGGGGGTGCACAGTGTCTTAGACTGGTTTTGGAGCGGCATTTTGATTTGATTTTTTTGGACCACATGATGCCGGAGATGGACGGCGTGGAAACACTGCACCATATCAAAGCTATGCCGGATTTTCCTTGTAAGGACACGCCGATTATTGTCCTGACAGCGAACGCAGTATCGGGAGCGAAGGAGAAATATTTGTCGGCAGGGTTTGACGATTTTTTGTCGAAGCCGATTGTGCCGGAAAAGCTGGAGGCGATGCTGCAAACGTATTTGCCGAAGGAGCTGCTTTTGACTGCTCCGGTCAGAACGGAGGATGCGCTGCCGGAGCAAAAAACGGACAAGGCGCGGGATATGGTTTTGTCAGAGCTGCCTTTGGTGGAGGGCTTGGACTGGGATTATGCGTGGCTGCATTTGCCGGACAAGGAGCTTTTGGAAGATACGGTGAAGGAATTTTATGCGCAGCTTGATACGGCGGCACAGCGCTTAGAGCAGGCGTATCTGCATCTTTTGGACGAGGGACAATTGGAGCAGTATCGTATTCAGGTTCACGCGATGAAGAGCCTTGCAGGGACAGTTGGCATTGTGACGCTTTTTGGGATGGCAAGGGTCTTGGAATATGCGGCGAGAGACGGCAAAACAGAGACGATTTTGGCGATGACGCCGGTCTTTTTGGAGGAGTGGCGCGCTTATCGGCAAAGGCTGCAAGGTGTTTTCGGGATTGGAGCCGAGACAGAGGAGGAAGTAAGTGACTATTCAGTAATTCGTGCGCTTGTGGAGATGGTGCGCGTGAGTATGCAGGAAATGGAGTTTGACGCGGCGGACGCGGCGGCGGCAAAGCTGCGCGGGTATGCGTATCCTGAACAAATCGGTGCGGATATTCAGGCGCTTTTGGAGGCGGTGACGAACCTTGACGTGGAAGAAGTGCAGCGCGTTGCCGAGCAGCTTGCGGGAGAGATGGCGAACGGTGTGTAAGGTGATGGAATGATTGATTAAGCAGGCAATTCTTATTTTTGAGCAAAGGAGACGTATGATATTAGAAACGGAACGCTTGATATTGAGAGCAGAGGTCCCGTTTCGCAAGCGATACAGAAAGGCTGGCAATATCTGAATGAAGGATGGCTTGTCAAATATCCGTTTCAACATGCGCCATGTCCGGAAATGGAGTGGTATAGTAATGGAAATGCATATAACGGCGACTATTTCAGTCAAATTTGGATACCAATTATAGGGGAGGAATAGAAAATGGTACATTTAGTTTATTGCGATAACGCGGGCAAAAAAGGTGAAAAAGTATTAGACAGGATTTTGGCAGGTACTAAGACAATGGTGGTGCGCGGGGCGGCAGGAAGGAAAATTCCCCACAGCAGGGTTTTTGAGGGAGAGCGTCTTTATTTCATGGAAAAAGGAAGTGCAAAATTTTGTGAAACTGTCTGATGAAGAAATCGCAAAAACGCTTGCGGATAATCAGAACAAATTAAATTTATCAGATAAGCAAAAAGTACGGTGGCATAAGAAGTGCCTTTGCTTAGTGGAATTTGAAAACGTCGAGGAACTTTCTCCGCTTGCGTTTGAGCATCAGGGAAATATGGACGATTGGCTTATTTTAGAAAAAATTGAAGACGTAATTGTAGGAACAAGTATTCCCTACAATTACGATCAATCTAAATTTTAATTTTATCGGGTTTATTTAGATAATCATGGAGCGGCAGCCTTACCTTGTGAGTGTTGCCGCTCTATCAATTATAAATACAGATATAAATTATGCTGTTCTATGCGGGAGAAAGGGGAAAGTATTTGGATTGCCATGGAATGCCGGGGAACAGACTGACAGAATGGAAACTGAAAAGAGGAAAGTAGCGATGAAAGAGTTGAAAGAACATAGAAATTTAATAGAAATATCCGCGCAGTTATGATATGATAGTAAAGATATAGAAATTGGGAAATATGTTAGATATGATATGGACATATGTTCTTTTCCCGAAATGGTTCGTTTTATGAATGATAATTTAAAATTCTTATTATAAATCAACGGAGGACACAATGAAAAAGATACTGTTAATCGGAAAATTCAATACGGTGGTGAACGAGACAAACCAGTTTTTGTCCCGCTATTTTCATGTACAGATTTGTTCGGAAAATGCGGGCGTTTTGGAGGGCATGTTAAAAATCGTCAATCCTGGGGTGGTGGAGATTAGTCTGATTGGGGGATACGAT
>CAMWNY010000221.1 GCA_947175775.1 uncultured Lachnospiraceae bacterium
GCGCACTGTATTATATCTGCAATTACAAACTCGCGGACGACGCTGTTTTTTGGGAAGCACGCGCGGCATTTGACGCAATTGTCAGCAATACAAAAGAAAATTATACGGCGCGTGTTGCAATTGACCCTTCCAGCAATGAAGGAGAATGGATTAAAGCGCTTTTTTCAATTTGTATCTTTATGTTTTTGGTGTTTATCGCGGCGGGCGGCTCTATTATGTTTATGAAGCTGTACAACGACTCATTTGAGGAGAGGGAGCGGTATTCGGTTTTGAGAAAGCTTGGCATTTCGACAGCAACGCTCTCGGCTTCGATTGCGCATGAGCTTATGACAGCGTATCTGATGCCATTTGTCGTTATGGCAGTCTCCGCATATTTTTCCGTCCTCGCGCTTGGAAAAATGATGCGTGCCGATTTGTTTGCGATTTATCTTGTCAGTACGGTTATGGTACTGATTGTGTTTATGCTGTTTTGCGGACTTTCCATTGCCGTATGTCGAAGAGCGCTGTGTTACTGTTCACACAGGACTTAGCATTTACTGCCAAGTCCGTACGAAAACGTATATATTGCAAGTAAAAATCCATTTGCGCAACGAACTTGTTCGTTTTGCAATTCTTGCATGGATTTTCACCTGTTACTGGAACGGAGGGAACAGTAACAACGCTGCTGTTTGCACAGGACAAACGGTAACTCCATGATTGCGGAAAGCGGCAGAGCTGTGATATACTGGAAAAAATTATATCGGTATCCGAAAAAGGAGGGGTATTTTGGAAAACAATCATATTTTTCTTGCCGACGGCGCCGTTGTCGTAGGAGATGTAACGCTAGGAGAAAATGTCGGGATTTGGTATAACGCAGTTGTACGCGGCGATACAAACAGCATTGTAATCGGAAACAATACCAATGTGCAGGATAATGCAACGCTGCATACGGACAAGGATTATAAGCTTGTAATCGGCGAAGGCGTGACGATTGGGCACAATGCGGTTGTACACGGCTGTACAGTGGGTGACAATACGGTGATTGGCATGGGAAGCATTCTTTTAAGCGGCGCCGTTATTGGTAGGAATTGTATCATCGGTGCGGGAGCGCTGGTGACAGGTAAAATGAGAATCCCCGACGGTTCGCTCGTTATGGGAAGTCCCGCAACAGTGGTGCGTCCGCTGATGAAGCACGAAATTGCGGCAAATCATGATAATGCGGTCCACTATGTAGAATTGAGCAAACGATAAGACACAAAAACATTACCAAAACTATTATAAATAACAGTTCCTTTCATAAATCCTTTCACCCTTTCATAGAATGTACAAAGCATTAAAAAGGAGAACCTTTTCCAAATCATGAAGGATTATATTGAGGAACGAGCCATCAATATTGCTATGTATATTATTGATAATAACACGACTGTGAGGCAGACAGCAAAAGCATTTGGCGTATCAAAATCTACCGTACATAAAGATGTTACCTCACGCCTGATGCAGGTCAATCCGACACTTGCTAAGCAGGCACGTGCCGTGCTTGATATCAATAAATCTGAGCGCCACATAAGAGGCGGACTTGCTACCCGCGAAAAATACCTGCATCGGACATAAACGCTTTATACATCTATATCATAAAAGGACTGTCAACGGATGGTCCTTTTTATTTTATGCACACGGGCACCCGTCATCAAACCGATTAATCGGTTCGCTGACGGGTGCCCGGCGCGACGAATAGGGGAAGATGAATCTTCTCTACTCGATTATCTTGACATGATTCCGATTTCGGACTATAATACCTTAAGTACGAAATCAGACTTGAAGTTATCTAATAAGCTCACCATTATATATAGAAAGGACTTCTTTTTATGACATTACGTATTGCACAAAAACAAAATGAATTTAACCGCCTGACAAAGGCATTCTCAGAATTATATCACGATATATGCGTCCAAATCGGTATATCCGACAGCGTTTTTGATATTTTCTATGCGATTACTGCACTTGGCGACGGATGCTGTCAAAAAGATATATGTGACTATGCTTTTACCAGCAAACAAACCATTCATTCTTCCATACACAAGCTGGTAAAAGAAAATCTAATTTACCTCGAATCCGGTAAAGGACGGGAACAGCATATTTTCTTAACCCCACAAGGAGAGCAGTTTATAAAAGAAAAAATTGCTCCTGTAGTCATTATGGAAAATCAGGCGTGCTCCCTCATGAAACCGGAAGAACTTGATTCACTGCTTGAACTCACGGAAAAATATTTTGAATGTTTATCCATTCAAAAAAACAATCTGCCCCTCCAAAAAGAAAGGACTGCTCCAAATGAAACTTAAATCAAAAATCCAATTATCAGACCATTTTACATATTCCAGGCTGCTGCGATTTGTTTTTCCATCCATTGTCATGATGATTTTTACTTCAATCTACGGTGTTGTCGATGGGCTGTTCGTATCCAATTATGTCGGAAAAACGCCTTTTGCCGCTGTCAATCTGATTATGCCTTTTTTGATGATTATGGGCGCAATTGGATTTATGTTCGGCACAGGCGGCAGCGCCATCGTTTCCATGGCACTTGGTGAAGGAAAAACAAATCAAGCAAATCAATATTTTTCCATGATGGTTTATGTTGTCATCGGATGCGGTATTGTCCTAACCTTAATTGGTCTGATTTTTCTTCGTCCAATTGCCGCAGCCTTTGGCGCCACCGGAGACATGCTCGAAAACTGTGTTATCTATGGACGCATTATTTTAAGCGCACTGACAGCATTTATGCTGCAAAATGTGTTCCAAAGTTTTTTAGTGACCGCAGAACGTCCTGCGTTTGGTCTGATTGTTACTATCGCTGCAGGTGTTGCCAATATGCTCCTTGATTTCATATTTATCGCCATATTTCACTGGGGAATTGTCGGAGCGGCAGCAGCGACTGCTATCCGCCAGTTCATTGGCGGTTTGCTGCCCCTCATTTACTTTTCGAGACCAAACACAAGCCTATTAAAACTTGTAAAAACAAAGATAGACGCAAATATTCTTTTAAAGACTTGCATCAATGGCTCCTCGGAACTGATGACCAATGTTTCCATGTCCTTGGTAAACATCCTGTACAATTTCCAGTTAATGCACTACATCGGCGAAGACGGCATTGCCGCATATGGTGTCATTATGTATGTAAGCTTTATTTTTGCTGCAATTTTTATTGGATACTCTATCGGGAGCGCCCCTGTTATCGGCTATCATTACGGCGCTGGCAACCACTCAGAACTAAAAGGGCTTTTCCATAAAAGTATATGTCTTATTTCACTTTGGAATCTTCTTCTAACATTAATTGCCATTGGGACCTCACTGCCGCTTTCCCATGTTTTTGTCGGATATGATGCCGAACTCGCCTCCCTTACAAGACGAGGGCTTTATTTATACTCGCTGTCATTTTTGATAACAGGTTTTAATATATTTGGGTCTGCCTTTTTTACTGCTCTTGGAAACGGCGTCATATCTGCGTCCATTTCCTTTTTGCGGACATTATTATTTCAAGTTGCAGCCGTATTAATCATTCCTTTCTTTTTGGGTCCGGATGGCATCTGGCTTTCCATTGTTGCCGCAGAACTTCTCGCGCTCATCGTCACAATTTACTTTTTTGTCAAAAAAGGAACATATTATCATTATATTTAACTGTTTTTAACTTTTTTTGCATTTTATTATTGACATTGAATATTATAAGGAGTAGTATTATTATAATTAGTATGTAGTATTAAAAACTACTTGTAAAGTTTATAAAAACTAAACCTGTTTTTTCAAAGCAGGCAAGAATGGAGGAGATTATTATGCAATTAACAATACGCGAACCTGGCAGCGCGTTAACGCACTTTATCGCCTGTCTTATGGCATCAATTGCCGCATCCCCGCTAATCATAAAAGCTTCGACAGGTACAGCAACCGCCGCTTTGGCTGTTTTCGCAGTCAGCATGATTCTGCTTTATGGAGCAAGCACGCTCTACCACAGCGTCAATGTTACGGGAAAAGTCCTCAGCATGTTCCGGAAAATCGACCACATGATGATTTTCGTTCTTATTGCAGGATCATACACCCCTGTATGCCTGATTGTGCTTGGAGGCAATATGGGATATTCACTGCTTGCCCTTGTATGGGGTGTTGCGATTATTGGAATGCTGATCAATATGTTTTGGATTACATGTCCTAAATGGTTTTCTTCAGCAATTTATATCGCAATGGGCTGGATTTGCCTTTTGGTATTCGGAACGCTTTGGAGCACACTCCCTCATGCTGCTTTTAACTGGCTTCTTGCAGGAGGAATTATTTACACTGTTGGCGGCGTCATATATGCGTTAAAGCTTCCTGTTTTCAACTCGCTGCATAAAAATTTTGGTTCTCATGAAATTTTTCACCTATTTGTTATGGGCGGAAGTATTTGTCATTTCATTTTCATGTATTTTTACGTTGCTTAACCAGTTCTTTAAAATCATGCCTTTTGTATACAAAAATGGGTCAAAAGGCATGATTTTTGCTTACTGTTTACACAGGACTTAGCATTTACTGCTAAATCCGTATGAAAACGTATATATTGCAAGTAAAAATCCATTTGCAAAATTTGTCTATCATCTTTACATTTCCGAGAATTATTGTTAAAATTAAAATGGTAATTTTTTTAGTATTCCTATTTTACAGGAGGTTCACCATTGATTGACACAAAATTTGACACAGCATACGCCGCAGGGCGTTTTGATCTGTCATTAAATATTCTCGACGGAAATCCACAAATATTTAATTTAATGGGCATGGACAGTTATTACTCAATCTATAAAATGTTGTCTGATGAAGAGCAAAAGCGTGTTGCCGCCGCTGCTTCCCGGTGTTTGGAAACGCCCGGACTGCAATGCGACGAATGTGTCCATATCACCGTGGGTGGAAACTTATGCTGCTATATTCTCACAATAACACTTACACGTGACGGTGACGCTTACGATGTTCAACTGGTCAATGTCACCAACACACGAAACCGCATTAACGAGCTAAACAGGCGGATTACCACAGCTCGGGAATACATAGCATTAACCGGTGAGGCAGTGTTCGCATTTTATCCCGACACGCAGCGGTTTCATTTGTATTATGTAAATCGTCAGCAAAATGTTTCAATATTCGACCAAAACTTTGATGAATGGGCTGCGCAAATGCTTGAGCAAAACCGTATTGCACAGGAG
>CAMWNY010000222.1 GCA_947175775.1 uncultured Lachnospiraceae bacterium
AATAAAGGTAAACATAAACTTCTTTAATTTAAAATCATACGCGTGAATGGCATATGCGGTCATTGTCGAAAAATAGGTAGACAAAACTGCCGAAAGCGCCGCAACAATAAATGAGTTGAACATTCCTGACCAAATCGGCAGCGTGCTCTTTGTCAGAAGATTATGCCAGTTTTCCAGCAAGTGCGTACTCGGTATCGGCGTAAATCCCGTCGTCAACTCCCCGTGGGAACGGGTTGCATTGATAAATAATATGTAAAACCAAAACAGACACAGGACAGATACCAACACCAAAACAATATAGGCAACCGCTCTTCTAGGACCCAGTCCCAATCCTTTTTTATTTTTATAATCTTGTACTTGATTCATGTTTGCTCCCTCCTATTCCTGATTTCTGTTTGTCGCCTTATAGACGAACATACTCAAAATTCCGGTTACGATAAACAGAAGGACAGACAACGCACCTGCCATACCGTAATTCTTACTAAACAAATGTTTGTTCAGATACATAATCAATGTCATGGTCGAACGCATCGGATCACCCGTTCCGTTCGTCAAAATCTGCGGTACATCAAACATCTGTAAGCCGCCGATTAATGAAGTAATCATTACATATACCAAAATCGGACGAAGCAATGGAAGCGTAATCTTAAAAAATACCTGCGTGGAAGTCGCACCGTCCACTTCCGCCGCCTCAAAGAGCGATGTGTCAATCCCCATCATTCCTGCCATCAGCAAAATGGTCGTATTTCCAAACCACATCAAGAAATTCATGAACGCAACCAGCGACCTTGCGCTCCATGTATTAGACAAAAACTTAAACGGTTCACTGATGAAACCTGCCTGCATCAAAATCGAATTAACCGGACCGCTGTTGGAAAACAGGGTAAAGAACAACATGGCAAATGCCGATGCCATAATCAGGTTGGGCAAATAAATCACGGTCTTAAAAAACCGCTGACCTTTCAGCCTCAGGCTCGGATTGGAAAACCATGCGCCAAGCAGCAGAGACACAAGAATTTGGGGTACAAATCCCATCACCCACATAATCAGCGTATTTTTTGCATAGGTCCACAAATCCGCATTCTGCAAAATTGTCGCATAATTTTTAAACCCTATGAAATTGGGTCCGATTTGCGTCAAACCGGAACGGTAATTCTCATAAAAACTGTTTATGACAGTCGTAACCAAAGGTATCATCTGAAAAATTATATAAACTACAATAAAAGGAATCAGGAAAATGTATCCCCATTTATTATAACTTACCACTTTACTTTGCTTTCGGCTCTTCATCTTTCATATCCTCCTTTTCATCCTTATTCCGTATCTGTTCATACCTCGTCAGCTACAGAACTCGCAGCAAACCTCTTTAACATTTCATATATTACAAAAACCTGCTGCCGGTTCTGTATCTCAGACTTATTATGTGCCTGCCCGATTGCTGTCAGGCAGGCACATATTTGTTTAAAATTAATATGTCAACTCAGGATATTTCTCCACAACTGCCTTATAGAATAAGTCAAGTGCGCCGTCCAAATCCGTGTTGCCGTCAAAGTAATTCTTCATTGCGTTTTGGAACTCTTCATTACAGCCCTGGTCATAGATGGAAAGGTTGCTCAAATCAAGACCTTCAACACCTGCGCAGTACATTGCAAGCGGGTTCTGTCCGCCCAAAATCTTGCTTGAGTAGCTTGTATCTTCTGCCATTGCATTCATTGCCGGCTTGTTGTTTACGAAATCATCATCCGCTACAACGATTTCCTTCATGATTTCTTCATTTGCCGTCATCTGAAGCATGATGTCTTTTACAAGGCTGGCATTGTCTGTTCCTGCCGCTGCACAAATCCATGTGCCGCCCCAGAAGAAGCCCTGCGGTCCTTCGGTTGCTGCCCATCCGCCTAAGTTACCGATACTTCCTTCTTTGTCGGCTGCCATACTGAAATTTACAAGCCAAGCCGGTCCGAAGTAAGAGAATACCTTGCCGTCCGGATAAAAGCCTCTTGACCAGTCATCGCTCCAAAGATCATGTGTTCCGATCTGACCTGCGTCTACAAGCGCCTTTGAATCCTCTACCCACTTCATGATGTTTTCATCAATGTTAATTTTTCCGTCAACCACCCATTTTGAGGTTACGTTGTTGGAATATACACGGTATGTATCATTTGCGGAAGAAGCCACATAGTAGCCCTTATCCTTCAAGGTCTTTGCCGTCTCGTTAAACGTATCCCAATCCTTTACGTACTGCTGAATTTCAGCCGGATCATCCGTACCGAAAACATCTTTTGCCACCTCGCGGCTATAGAACATAACGCCCGGACATCCCTGCCATGAAACGCCTTTTAATACGCCGTTCGAATCCGTAACAATATCCTTCGTGTACTGATACTGGTTTTCCAAATCCGCATCCGTGATGCCAAGATCCTTAACCGGCATTGTGAACTCAGTATCTACATATTTTAATGCATAATCCGCCTCAACCAAAAAGAGGTCAATTTTATCATCCGTTGCCGCGTCCGCCTGTCTTAACAGGGTTTCGTCCAAATTGTTCTGATATGCGTTGTCGTCATTTGGCGTGATATTCCATACAACCGATACGTCGCCGATTGTTCCGTGTGTTGCGTCGATAACTTCATAGTTGGGATAGTGGTCTCTGATACGGCGGTAAAACTCGTCGTTCCAGCAGTATACGTTCAAAACCTTTCCTTCGTCAGCCGCCGTGTCCACCGCTGCCTGCGTTTCCGCATTGTCGGCTGCAGGTGTCGTCTGTGCCGGAGCCGGTGTGTCTGCCGCGGGTGTTGTTGCCGCCGGTTCATTATTGCTGGCTGCCGGTTCTTGACTGCTGCCGCATCCGGCTAACAGTCCGGTCAGCATTGTTGCTGCAAGTAACGTACTTAATACTTTTCTTTTCATATTTTTTCCTCCATTTAGATATAAAAATGATAAAAATGAGTTATGCATTTATCCTAAGGGATTTTGTCCCGAAATGCCGTTTTCATGATTTTTAAAGTTCTATGGTTCCCACCGTTTTTCCTTCGTACACCTCCCCCTCAATCACCACCGTTTGTACAACGGTTGTCTTGGGATTTTCAATCAGCTGAATCAGGTTCTGTGCCGCCTGCGCGCCAATCTGCTTCGTGTTCTGCCGCAGGGTCGTAAGCTGTGGTTCTAAATGCCTGCCAATCCGAATCCCGTCATACCCTGCCACGGATATATCCTGCGGAATGTCCAGTCCCCTGTCATTGATGGCATTGATGCCGCCAAAGCTTGCAAAATCGTCGGGATACAGAATACAAGTCGGCGGATTGGGCAAATCCAGCAGCTCCATTGTTTTTACAAATGTCGCATCGGTGTCTCTGTAAGCAGCTTCCTTAATGTATTCATCCGGAATATCCAGTCCCAGCTCCTGCGCCGTCCTGTAAAAGGAAGAGAGTCTGCTTTGGGTTACCGCCGAATCTGCGCCGTGTATGTAAGCGATCCGTCTGTGTCCTTTGTTGTATACGAATGTAAGCAAATCCTTCATGCCCTTTACATTATTGGACATAATCGCAATTCTGTTATTAAACAGATGATCAATCGTCACTACCGGAATGTCGCTTCTCACCAGCTCAAGCACCTCCGGATCGTAAAAGTCAACGCAGGCAATCACAATGCCGTCAAACCCCCTATACCTTGCATGCTCCAAATAAGACATTCTGTCTGCCCTTGTCTTGCAGCAGTTGATAAAGGTCATATCATACCCCTGCTCCTCCACGGTCCGCTTAAAGCTGTCAAGCACATATGAGAAATAGTCGTGTGTCAGGCCGCTTCGCGCTTCGTCCGCAAAAAGGACTCCGATATTGTAAGTACGGCGCGTCTTTAATGCTTTCGATGCTGAATTGGGAACATATCCCATCTCTTTGGCAATCTGCTTAATGCGTTTTTTTGTCTCTTCCCCGATGTCCTTATGGTCGTTGAGCGCCTTACTGACTGTCGCCACCGATACCCCACAGGCCATCGAAATGTCTTTCATTGATACCATGTTTCCACTCTCCTGCCTATAGAAGTAAGTGCCTTGGTTATTTTTGTTTACTTAATCGTTTTCGTACTTTTACTATAATCCTATTTCAAGACAATTGCAAGAAGTTTTTGTGCTTTTTTTATATTTTATGAAATTTTACACATTTTTCATTAGATATTTTGTCTAATTTTATAAAATTCTTGCAATTTCTGTTCTTTTACAGGATTACGGTTCAAATCGTTTTCGTAACTGTGATTTCTTTATTATAATGTACCCTGATTTGCTTAAAGCCCTTAATTTTCCCTATAATTTCAATACTTTGTTCCATTATATGATTTTGCTGCGACTGTCGAAAAAAGATTTTTCAGCACTTGACTTTTACTTAAACGTTTTCTATAATGCAATCAGAGAGTAATATTTTGAATACCTTATGTTTGTTTATTGATTATTAGAAACGGAGGACTTTGCGAATATGAAATTCGGATATTTTGACGACCAAAACAAAGAATATGTCATAACAACGCCCAAAACACCGCTTCCCTGGATTAATTATCTTGGCTGCAATGAATTTTTCAGCCTGATTTCCAACACCTGCGGCGGATACAGCTTTTATAAGGACGCAAAACTGCTGCGCCTGACAAGATACCGTTATAATGATGTTCCGGGGGATACAAACGGAAAATACTTCTACATAAAAGATGAAAGCAGTGTCTGGAATCCGGGCTGGCAGCCAACGAAAACGGATTTGGATTCCTATGAATGCCGCCACGGTATCGGCTACAGCCGCTTTACCGCATCAAAAAACGGTGTGGAAGCCAAACTGTTGACATTCGTACCCATGAAGAATCCTTGCGAACTCAGCAGCTTAACACTGACTAACCACTGCGCATCCAAAAAAGAACTGACGCTGTTTTCCTACGTGGAATGGTGTCTTTGGAATGCGGACGATGATATGAAAAACTTTCAGCGCAATTTAAGCATTGGTGAAGTGGAAGTCATCGGTTCCACAATCTATCATAAAACGGAATACCGCGAGCGCCGCAATCATTACGCCGTATATTCAGTCAATACAAAAACGGACGGATTTGATACAAGCCGCGACGCATTCTTAGGCGCATACCGCGGCGCGGACATGCCTCTTGCCGTAGAAAACGGCGCCTGCACAAATTCGGTTGCAAGCGGATGGTCTCCAAT